>CAZDKZ010000013.1:0-43274 GCA_964506215.1 uncultured Holophagae bacterium | reverse complement strand
GGATGGACATGATGTCATCCACCGATACGGCCTTGTCACTTTCCAGCCGCTCGCCACCGGCATACAGCTGACCCGTATTCTCAGCGGGCACAATTTCCACATACTTGTCACCGAGAATACCCTTTGCCACAACCTTGACCCGGGAGCCCACCGGTAACTCCACACCCTGCCGGATGGCCATGTCCACCACGGCAGAACTGCCCTCCAACCGGACACCTTCCACCTGGCCGATGCGGACACCCGCCAGACGCACATCCGCGTCCTTGTTCAGACCTGCCGCGGAATCCAATGTTGCCTGCAGCGGATAAGTACCGCCCTGTTTGAAAAATTCAAACTGACCGGTTTTCATAATCAGCAGACAGATAACCACCACGGAAATCAAAAAGAATAACCCGACTCGCCGTTCTGTATTCATGCTTCACCTCGACTGGTGTTTTCTTGATTGATTCGTCCCTTGAGAAACGCCCGGATAATGGGCAGATTACTGTTCTGGAATGCTTCCGGTGTCCCGGTAAACACGATACGGCCGTTCTCCAGCATGGCGATCCGGTCCGCAATTTCAAACGCGCTGACCATGTCATGGGTGATGGTCACACAGGTGACATCCAGCCCCCGACGCAGCACATTGATCACCCCGTCAATCTGGTCCGTCATCACCGGGTCCAGCCCGGTGGTAGGTTCATCAAAGAGCAGGATCTCCGGGTTCAACGCAATGGAACGGGCAAACCCGGCCCGGCGACGCATCCCACCGGATAATTCGGCGGGATACAGATGTTCGTTACCGGTCAGGCCCACCATGTCCAGGCATTCACCGACCCGGCGCCGGATGGCGTCATCCTTGAAGTCGGTATGCCGTCGAATGGGGAATGCGACGTTTTCAAACACGGTCATGAAATCAAACAAGGCCGCTTCCTGGAAACTCATCCCGAAGCGGCGGCGGACATGGAACCATTGTTGCCGCCCGAAGTCCGTTACGTCTGAGCCTTCAATCAACACCCGGCCGCTGTCCGGCTTCAGGATGCCGATCATGTGCTTCAGCGTAACCGATTTACCGGTTCCCGAGCCGCCCACGATCACGAAGGATTCCCCCTTCTCCACCTGCAGGTCCAATCCGTCTAAAACCACCTTGGGGCCAAATGACTTGGTTACATTTTTCAGTTCAATCATGGCATCACCTTCAGTACAACAGCTTGGACAGGAAGAAGTCCGCGATCAGGATGAGCAGGGAGGCCATCACCACGGCGTTGGTTGTGGAGCGACCCACGCCTTCCGCGCCGCCACTGGTGCGCAGTCCCTTGAAACATCCCACAATACAGATAATGTAACCGAATGCGGCAGACTTGATCAGACCGCTGACCACATCCCACACTTCGGTATACTCATATACCTTGTTCAGATACATGTCCGCGTTTTCACCAAATACGTTTACCAGCAGGAAAAAACCGCCGTAAATACCGATCAGGTCAGCCAGGCCCACCAGAAGCGGCATCATGATCAGTCCGCTCAGTACCCGGGGCACAAACAGGTAGTGGACCGGATCCACCCCCATGACTTCCAGGGCATCCACCTGCTCGGTGACCCGCATGGTACCGATTTCGGCTGCGATAGCCGAGCCGATCCGGCCCGCCACCATGAGTCCGGCCAACACCGGCGCCAACTCACGGGTCAATGACACGCCCACCAGGGCACCGACCATGGATTCCGCCTCAAACCGCTTGAATCCCGCATAGGTCTGCAACGCGATGACCATTCCGGTAAACAGGGCGGTCACGACGACAACCGGCGTGGAGTTCACCCCGATCCGCTCCAGTTGTTTGAACAGGTTGAACCCGTCAAACGGACGCTTGAAAACGGAACGCAGCGTGATCCAGTTCAAGACAGCAAAGTCACCCGCCTGTGACACGAATGCCAGCACGCGGATGCCGATTCGTTCAAGAAACGCCAACGAGACCTCCTACATACGATGCATCAAAATCCGGGTTTCTGTCATGTTCATTGTTTACCTATCTGACAGGAAACAGTTTATCACAGGGACTCAACTCCGAACACGCGCTGAATCACAATTCCGGTCAATTCACGACCGGCCAGACGCAGGAACCGGAAACGGCCGCAGGTGAAGATTTCGCTGTTGTCCGGAAACCGGTGAAACGCGAACCGGCGCTTCTCTTCCAATTCCAGTCGATCCTGGTAAGCATCCACCACCTGTCGAACCCGGAGCTGGTGGTAAGGAGACGTAATGATTAACACGCTGCGGATACCGGACTGCCGCCCCAGCACATGGAACAGATCCGCCACGTTCTGCACCGTTCCGCCCGTTTCTCCGTCAAACACATAGTCACTTTCCACCAGCATGTCCGCGGGAAAACTGTTCTTCGCCAGGTATTGTGCCATCCGATTCCGACCACCGGCGTATTCGCTGATCAGCACAAACGTGTCGGGCGGCAGCGTCGGGTATACGGCGATCAGCTGATCCAGTCGTTCCCGGGTGGAACGGCCCAGTTGACCGTCCGGCCGGAACCCGCCGCCCATCACCACGACAAGATCGGGTTCGGCCAGAGGCGCACTTTCCACCTGCAGCAGATCAACGATGGGACCACGCGGAAATGCAAACAGAACAAGAAGCGGCACCAGGAAGATGAGGGCGCAGACAATTCGCTTTTTCTTCATCGTTTCCGCCACACGGACAGCACCCCGCGGGTACCGGTGATCCGACGCAGCAGGTTGTCCAACTCCTCACGGGACGCAATCTGAACAGAGAACCGGAACTGGGCCTGGTTCTTGGCACGGTAACTCTCTCCCTGCACTTTCCGGAGATTGAGATTCATGGAATCAAAAATGTCGGTGAGACGGGACAGCATCCCGGTCAGATCTTCCGTGAGCACATTTAAATCCACCACGAACGTATGGTTGGGATCATGGACCCATTCCACTTCAATGAGACGCGCTGCATCGATTCTCCCGGCCTTGAGTGACTCACAATTTCTCCGGTGCACACTGACACCCTTGGTCTTGGTCAGATAGCCGACGATCTTGTCCCCGATTATGGGATTGCAGCAGCGGGCACGGGTTACCAGGATGTTGTCCAGGCCCTGAATCCGGACCCGGCGTTCAAAGCTGTCCGCAGGGGTTGCCTTTTTCCCCAGAGATATGGCCCGTTTCTTCCGGATCACCGAAGGCTCAATGATGCCCAGTACCTTGTTCACCGAGATCGTGCCATTACCGATCAGGAAATAGAGATCTTCCGGTTTCTTCATCTGGTAGGACTTGAATGATTTACCGATCACCTCAAGATCCAGACGGGCAAATGGAATTTTGTGCTTGCGCATGGCTTTTTCCAGCTGCTCCCTGCCGTCTGAAGTTTTCTCTTCCCGTTCCAGGACACGATACACCGCCTTGATCTTGGACCGGGCGCGGTTGGTCTTGGCAAACTTGAGCCAGTCCAAACTGGGTCTGGCGCCGGGATGTGTCAGGATCTCCACGATATTGCCATCCTGGAGTTCGGTATGCAGCGGGACCAGGCGGCCGTCCACCTTCGCCCCCACACAGCGGTTCCCCACCTCGGTATGAATGGCAAACGCAAAATCCACCGGTGTGGAATGATCCGGCAGGGAAATGGTCTTGCCCCGGGGCGTCAACACCGTAATCCCGTGACTGATATCGGACAGGCCACCGGCCAGGTCACCCACGAAGTCTTCGGAAGACCGCTCGGTCACATCCAGGATGGTCTGGCTCAACACCTGGTACATGCGGGATTCTTCGAAGGTGGCCATCTTGCCTTCCTTGTACTGCCAGTGGGCGGCAATGCCCTGCTCCGCGATCCGATGCATTTCCTCGGTGCGCACCTGGACTTCGAAGAACACACCGTCATCAAAAATCAGCGTGGTGTGCAGGGAGCGGTAGCCGTTATCCTTGGGCTGGGACACAAAATCCCGCCAGCGGTGGGGAATATAGGTCCACAAACCATGAAGTATGCCGATGACCTTGTAGCAGTCACTGGAATCGTTATCGGTTAGAATGATCCGAAATGCCAGGAAATCATAGACCTCGTCCACGCTCAGATCCTGGGTCTTCATCTTTCGGAAAATGCTGAACCGGTGCTTGATCCGGCTCTGGATGCGGCAGTTCACATCATTCCTGGCCATTTCATCGGCCAGCCGCTCATAGATCTTCTTCAGATCTTCGGCATAGCGCTGCTTCTTCTCTTCCACCTGTTCAGACAATGCCTGCGCCTCGTCCGGATACAGGTAGCGGAAACTCAAGTCTTCCAGTTCATTCTTCACACGGGCCATCCCGATTGCGTGGGCCAGGGTTGCGTAAATGTCCAACGTTTCCTGTGCAATCCGCCGCTGCTTTTCGGGGTTCACAAATTCCAGGGTGCGCATGTTGTCCAGCCGGTCTGCCAGCTTGATGATCAACACCCGGGGATCCCGTGCAATGGCAATAAAGAGCTTGCGGAAATTGGCTGCTTTCCGTTCGGAAATGTCCACGTTTTCCAGCGCGGTCAACTTGGTCAGCCCGTCCACGATAGCAGCCACATCTGACCCGAATGCGTCTTCCACCTGCTCGATGGTGGCTTCCGTATCTTCCACCACATCGTGAAGCAGCGCCGATGTCACACTGGCTGCATCCAGGCGGGCTTCAGCCACAATCATGGCCACGTTCAAGGGATGGGAAATATAGGGCAATCCGGATTTCCGCTTCTGATATTCGTGCATCATGTTGGCATACACGTAGGCACGCTCGATCAGTTGGCCATCTCCGTCCGGATGATGGGCCAGGAATTGTTCGATGACATCATCAATTCGAATCATCCTGAACTCCGGATACAAAAAAAGGGGCAGATCACACTGCCCCCGTTTGACACATACCGATTATTTGGTTTTGTAAAAGCGTTCTTCAATAAAGTGGAACACCGGACTCGCAATATAAATTGACGAATACGTCCCGACAATAATCCCCACCAGCAGCGGGAACGAGAAGCTCTTCAATGCCACACCGCCGAAGAAGAACAGCACCACGACAACAAATAAGGTGGTCAGCGAGGTCAGCAACGTACGGGAGATGGTCTGGTTGATGGACCGGTTGATGATCTCGGCCAACGGCTTTGCCTTGATGATAGTGGCATTTTCACGGATACGGTCAAACACGACGATGGTGTCGTTGAGCGAATAACCGACAATGGTCAGGAATGCCGCCACAACCGGCAGGCTGAACTCCTGCTTGAACAGGGCAAATGCACCCAGCGTGATGATGACATCATGGACCAGCGCCGCGATGGCACCCAGTGCATAGTCAAACTTGAACCGGATAGTGACATACACCAGGATGGAAATCAGTGCCATGACGATGGCCAGAACCGCCTTGTCGGTCTGTTCTTCAGAAATACTGGGGCTGAATGTATCTTCCTTCAACTTGATATACTTGCCCAGTTTTCCGTTATCCGCGATCCAGGTTTTCATTTCTTCCTGTTCCACCAGTGCGGTCACATCGTCCAGCGTGCTGAAGAAATCACCCCGGTTGCCCCGTTCCGCCACAATAGTTTCCGCGATTTCTTCGTACACGGTGCGGGCCTCACCCACCATCTCGGTGGTTTCCAGTGCCAACGGGTTGGCCTGGCGCAGGTTGTAAGCCAGGTCGGTTGCATTGATCTTGTTCAGATCGAAGCCTTCACGGGTTTCTTCACCGGAAACCTGCATGAACACCTGGGTAACCCGCTTCACAACGTCCGAGTCTTTCCGGGTCTCGTCGCCCTCTTCACCTTTCAGCTTGATGATAAATTCGTTCTCGCCTTCCACCTTGACGATGGTGGCATTCTTGAATGCGGCGTCCACGAACGCGGCACGCATATCGCCGATGGCCACTTCATCCTGGAATTTCACCTGGATCTCGGTACCACCCACAAACTGCACGCCCCGCTGGATACCCATGGTAAAGACAATACCGATGGATGCCAGGATCAGGATTGTTGAAATTGCCAACCCAATAAAACGGCCGCCGAAAAAGTTGATTTCGCGTTTCATCATGTCACCTCGTCAAATGCTCAGCTTTTTCAGCCCCGGCCGGAGGGCAAGAATGATTTCAAACAGGAGCCGGGACACATAGATCGCCGTGAACAGGGAAGCGATAATACCCATGGACAGGGTAACCGCGAAACCCTTCACCGCGCCCGTACCATACTGGAACAGGAACACGGCGGCAATCAATGTGGTAATGTTGGCATCCAGTACCGCGGAAAGCGCTTTTCCGAAACCGGCTTCAATGGCGGACTTGGGCGTCTTGCCATTGCGGATTTCTTCCTTGATACGCTCAAAGATCAACACGTTGGCGTCAACCGCCATCCCGATGGTCAGGATCAGACCGGCAATACCCGGCAGGGTCAGGGTTGCATGGAAATAGGCCATGCCACCCATCAGCAGGACCATGTTGAGAACCAAAGCCAGGTTGGCATTGATACCGGCCAGCTTGTACCAGATCAGCATGAACACCATCACCAGGGCCAGACCGATCAGCGTGGACCGGACACCCTTTTTGATGGAGTCACGACCCAGGGACGGACCCACCGTCCGTTCTTCCAGGAAGGTCATGCTGGCAGGCAATGCACCGGAGCGCAGCTTGATGGCCAGATCTTCCGCTTCCTCTATGGTAAACCGTCCGGTAATCTGCGCATTGGGCACCAGGATCGGATCGTTGATCTGGGGTGCGGAAATCACCTTCTTGTCCAGGATAATGGCCAGCAGCTCACCGCGGTTATCGGTGGTTACCCGGGAAAACTTGGCCACACCGGCCTGGTTCAACGTAAAGTTGATGTTGGGACTGCCGAACTGGTCGGTGGAACGGCGGGCGGTCTTGATATCGTTTCCGTTGAGTTCCACCCGGGCTTTCACCACGTACCAGGTGTTTTCCCGTTCTCCGGGAAAGATCTCGGTACCTTCCGGCAACTGGCCGTTATGGGCAGCCAGCAGCTCTTCCTTGGAAGGGTACGGCCGGGCTTCGGCCAGCAGCCGCCATTCCAGCCAGCCCGGTTCGGACAGTGACTTCTTCACACGGGCGGGATCATCCAGGCCGGGCAGCTCAATCACGATCCGGTCGGATTCCAGACCCTGGCGCTGGATGGTGGGTTCGGCCACACCATATTCGTCCACGCGGTTGTTGATGGTAATCAACGCCTGCCGCATGGCCTGCTTTTCAATTTCCTTTTTCATCGCGGACCGCATGGTCAAGCGGTATTCCCCGTCTGTACCTTCATTGACTTCATAGCCACTGAAAAAGTCCGCGAAGAGCCCGGATGCCTTTTCCCGTTTGTCCGCGGGAACACCGGTCACCGTCATGGCCAGCGCTTCCGGGTGGGTGTTCACGATGTCGAATTCCACCGTTTCGTCTTTCAGAATACTTTCCACATTGGATTTGGCATTGACCAGCTCCGCCTGCAGTGCTTCCTCCATCTCCACCTTCAAAACGATGTGGATACCGCCCTGCAGGTCCAGACCCAGGTTAATGGTCTGTGCGGGCGGATAGATGTAGTAAATGGCGCCTGCTGTCAGCAACACCACAAATAAAATCTTCCATTTCATATCGGCGTCAACTCCCCCTTACTTGTTATCTTCTTCTGTTGCCTGAAGTCCGGCAATCGCGCCCCTGGAGAAGACCATTTTCGTATCCTTGGCCACCTTCAGATGGATTACCCGGTCACCGACATAGGCCACGTCGCCGTGGATGCCGCCGTTGGTCACGACTTTGTCACCGACTTTCAGGTTATTGATCATGTTCTGGAGCGCTTTCTGCTTTTTCTGCTGCGGTCGGATCAGGAAAAAATAAAATACCGCAAACAGGACGAACAACGGGAACATCTGGAGCATCCAGCTGGGCTGGGCTGCCGCCTGTCCCGCTTCCGCTGCATACGCAACTGTCTCAAACACCCATACACCTCCAAAAATCGCAATGAATTTATGCGTCATAATTATTCAGAAAATCACGTTTATACGAGTTGAATCTCCCCTCGTTGATGGCCGTTCTCACAGCTTCGGTCAATTGTACAAAAAAACGAATGTTATGAATAGTGTTGAGAACGGAAGAAAGAATTTCCTTTGCCTGGAACAAATGCCGCAGGTATGCCCGGGAATAGTTCCGGCAGGTATAGCAGTCGCAGTGTTCATCCAACGGACGGCTGTCATCCTTGAACTCCCGTCGCTTGATGTTCAGGGGACCGGTACGGGTAAACAACTGACCGTTACGGGCATTGCGGCTGGGCAGCACGCAATCGAACATGTCCACACCCCGTTCCACCGCCATCAGAATATCTTCCGGCTTGCCCACACCCATGAGATAACGGGGCCGGTCTTCCGGCAGCCAGTCAACGGAATAATCCAGCACATCCTGCATCAGGTGCTTGGGTTCCCCTACCGAGAGGCCGCCGATGGCATACCCGTCAAACCCGATTTCCAGCAGTCCCTCCGTGCAGCGCTGGCGCAGTTCCCGGATCATACCGCCCTGGACAATGCCGAACTGGTATCGCCCGTGCTCCCGCACCGAATGCTGCCAGGCATCCCGGGCACGCTTTGCCCAACGCAATGTCAGGTTCATGGACTTCTCAATATAGTCGAAGTCCGACGGATAGGGCGGACATTCGTCCAGCACCATGACTACGTCGGAACCCAGCGCATTCTGAATGTCCAGTGCCTTCTCCGGGCTGAGAAACTGTTTGGATCCGTCGATGTGGGACTGGAACGTCACCCCGTCCTCGGTCAGCTTCCGCAAAGACGCCAGGCTGAACACCTGGTAGCCGCCGGAATCGGTCAGGATCGGGTAGTCCCAGTTCATGAAGGTGTGCAGGCCGCCCAGGTCCCGGATCAGCTCATGGCCCGGCCGCAGAAACAGGTGATAGGTATTACCCAGGATGATGGACGCACCGCATTCTTTGAGCATCTCGGGGGTCATGCCCTTGACAGTACCCTGGGTGCCCACCGGCATGAAAATCGGGGTCTGCACCTCCCCATGGGCGGTGCGCAGCACACCCCGGCGCGCGGCAGTTTCATTGTCTGTTGTCAAATGCGTAAATCCGTACATCTGTCTCCACCTTCAAGAGGACTGCATGCTACCACATCGGATAGCTTCAGATCAATGCTGCAGGGGGATTCGGGCGATTGGGCCGACCCGTCAACCGGAATGAAGAACGGTACCCATGGACAACAGGAAATCAACCACGTGGGAAACGTTTTTTCGTCCGAAGGTCCGACGCAATTGAAGCAGGCAGGATGGGCAGGACGTAATGATCACAAACGGTGCCTTGCCGGGTATGGATTTCCGCTTCAATATCCGCTTTGAAATTGCCGGATGCTGAATGAAATAGGTCCCGGCGCTGCCGCAGCATCGCTCCCCGGTTTCCCATTCTTCCAACGGAATGATCCGGGCCAGTGCGTTGAATTCCCGTTCGCCGGCTTCATTCTTCAGGTGGCATGGCAGATGGTAGAACACCCGCCGGTCCGTGGTTACCTGTCCCATGTTTTTCGCCAGGGCAATGCTCATCAACTCTACTCTTTCGCCCCATCTTTTCCGGAGAAAATCATATCCCGATGAACAGGGGACCAGTACCCGATCCATATCCGCCATCAGCTTCTGCAGAGACTGTTCGCGGACATCGGCTTCCTCAACCATCCCCTTGTAAAAATGGGGCATGCCGCAGCAGCCTTCATCAAAGAAGACCGGTTCGCCGGCCAACTGTGTTGCGGCCTTCAAGATGGCCTTCCGTTCTTTCCCGAGCAACGGAGTCCGGAAGGTACAGCCCATGAAAATACCGGTAGCTTCCCCGGTTGCGTCTGATCTCACGGCATCTTCCCCGTGTGCTCCCGCCGGTTTCATTAATTTGTCCAAGGGCAGTTTCAGGTAAAACGGCAGGTCATGGTCCGCGGCCAGCCGGGCCACAAGTCCGGAAATGGGCACATCCATGGGACAGGCCGGTTCGCAGCTGCCACACCGGGTGCAATAGTCCGCGATGAACGCAGCGTCCGCCCCATCCCCGGTGAACGCCGTAAGCAATGCCCCGATACCGCCGTGATAGACCTTGCCAAACGTATGACCCCCCACTTCCTGGTATACCGGACAGATATTGAGGCAGGCCCCGCAGCGGATACAACGACCGGCCTCGGCGAATTCCCCTGCCAGCAACTGGCGGCGCCCATTGTCCAGCACCACGATCAGCACATCCTGATGGGGCAGCGGCTTCCGGATAAAATCCACGTAAGAAGGATAGTGTTGCCCTGTGGCGGACGCGCTGAGCAATCGCTGCACATCCTGGATCCCTTCGGGATTGTCATAGATCCGGTCAACGCCGACCATGACCACAAGCTTTCCGGGAAGACGCGCGGACAGGGACACGTTGCCTTCATTACTGATACACATCACCGTAGCCGGATCGGCAATAATCATGTTGGCTCCGATAATCCCGGCATCCGCCTGCAGGAACGCGTCACGGAGATGTCCCCGGACGAACCGGGTCAATGCCGCCGGGTCCGCTTCCAGTTTCACACCCAGTTTCCGGTGGATCATGTCCGCCACTTCGCCAGCGGACAGGTGAATCGCCGGTGCCGTCACGTGGGACGGGAGTTCGTCCCGCTGCTGGATAATCCATTCGCCCAGGTCGGTCTCGGTCACCGCCATACCCGAACTTTCCAGCACCTGCCGGAGCCCGGTCTCTTCTGTGGTCAGGGACTTGCCTTTGACCACCTTGCTGCATCCAGCCAGCCGATCGGCGATGATGGCATTGGCTTCGTCCCCCGTATCCGCGAACACCACATCAACACCCAGTTGCCGAAACCGGTCCGCTGTCAGGGTCCAGAGATCTTCCAGTCTTTCCAGTGACCGGTGGCGCTTGGCAACAGCCGCATCCCGCAAGCCATCCAGCTTTTCAGCTTTGAACAGCCGGTCCCGCTTGGCAACCGTCAGGTTTGTGGCGTTGAACACGTTTTCATTGAACTTCGACAAGGACGCATACCTCCGGGCCATGGACACCCGAAATCAGTTTCTTTTCAATATCTGCGGTCTGGCTTTCCGCTGTGACGAAGCATGCCTGGTCCAACTCCCCGTTCAACAGGCTCTCATAATCCGGTGCCGTGGTGCTGGATACCAGGATCACCACGTCGGACAGAAAGAGCGCCTCGGCGTCTTCACGGTTTTTAAGCTGCACAAATCCGCCGGTTTCCGGAACCAGTGCCGCGGCCGCTATCACCGCTACCGAGCGGTCCCTGTAATGCGAGCGGATATGGTCAACCAGGTAGTCCAGCTGTTTCTCCGGAACACGGTGATATTCAGTCGCCATGCTTTTTCTCGCAGGGCGGCTTGGGCAGGCGCGGTTTGTTGAAGAACCAGAGCATGCGGGTCCATTCAAACCGTTTCAGGAACCGGCGGTCCCGGTCGTCCAGCAACGTGGGATCAATGAACCATTTCCACTTGATCACGGCACTGCGATCCACGTAGGTCAATATCGGGCCAAGCAGCCAGTAGAGGGGGTTGTACCAGCCAAACCGGACCGAGCTGGCAAAATCAATGAGGAAGATATGGTTATCACGGGCCATGATGTTGCCCCGTTTGCGCAGATCCAGGTGAAAAAAACGGGCACGGTGCAGTTCACGGACAGCGGTTTCGAGTTTTGCCGGAACCCAGCGGAAACCGGGATCAGACTCCATACCCGCCACGGTCGGTCCATCAATAAACTCAATGACAAATGCCAGGCCATCCACCCGTCCCATTGTCCGCGGGATAAAATCAAACTGCTGGAGCCAGCGATAATTCCGGTATTCCCGCCACAGCACAAACCGACCGTACTGGCGAACCAGGAACCCCTTGTCCCGGTAGTCCTTCACCACGACCGGCGTACCGTCCATGGATGACAGGTAGACATCAGCCTGCTTTTTCTTGCCGTGGAGAAGATCCTGTTTTTTGTTCGCCCGCAGTGTTTCCCGATTCAGCTTCATTGATTCCGCTTCAACTCGTCCAGCAGGGACTGCAATTCATCCCGTATTCTGACCAGCTCCGACCTGTACCGATCGTCAGTTGCTTTTCCCTCAGTCAAGGGCGCTCCCGGCTGGTGATTCTGCTTCATTTTCTTCCGCAGGCCCTTGATGGTCATGCCGGTATCTTTTAATTCATGTTGAATGCGCCGGCACAGATCAATGTCGGCCCGGGTATACAGGCGCTGACCGGTACGGGTCTTCTTGGGGGCCAGCTCCGGGAACTGGGATTCCCAGAACCGGAGCAGAGAGGTGCGGACGTTCAGCAACTTCGCCACATCCCCGATTCGAAAAAACTTGTCGTCCGGCACATCAAATTTTGCCATCTTATTTCCAGCCTTTGCGTTTGCTGACAATACGCCACGTGGACTTGAACAGTATAGCACATCCGGAAGATCTTACATGCAGTTCCGCCATGGTGACAGCCGGACCTGAACGGTCAGGTTTCAATTGATGTGCCCGGTTTTCCTTCCGTCTGATTGTCAAAATAGCGGGTGGTCGGATAGGCAAAGTCGATATTCCCGGCGGACGCAAATGCCTCCAGGATCCCTTCCCATATCCGCTCCTCGGTACCCCGGCGTTTCCGGGGATCACACAGGTACCGGATGGTCAGCATGACACCGCTGTCCTTTACCGATGTGTATACCGTGGGTGTCAGGTTACGGTAGAAGATCATGTATTTCCGTGCAGCTTTACGCACCCGCTGTTCCGCCTTGGTCGTCAGGTGCTCCGCTTCCAGCCGTGCAATCTGCATCAGAATTTCTTTGGCTTTCTTCCAGTCACTTTCAAACGTGATCAGCACCGGCAGCTCATTCCAGATGTACTGGAACCCCTGACTGTAGTTGGCCAGCGAATCCACGAAGACCCGGCCGTTGTTCACATGAATGATCCGGCCCGTGCTCTGGTCTGCATCCACCCAGTTACCGATTTCCATCAGCGAAAACTGGAACAGACGCAAATCAATCACATCCCCCCGGACACCACCGATTTCAATCCTGTCACCAACCTCAAACGGTCTGCGCCACAGGATGAACCCCCAGCCGACAAAGTTCACAACCGGGTCACGTAACGCGATGGCCAGCCCCGCCGAGAGCAGACCCAGGTAGGTGGCAAGCGCTTCGAATCCGGTAAGCCAGAGTCGCCCCAGAATCATCAGTACAAAGATTACGGCCACGTACTGGCTGGACTTTTTCCATTGGTACCGGATCCGGATATCGTCATATCGGCGATAGATGACACGGAGCAGCAATCGTCGAATCAACCAGAACAGCAGGACAACAGCAACGGACAGTACAAGTTTATCCTGTGTCTCTGGAGCCAAGTTTAAATGCGCCTGGATCCAGTTGCGTATTACTTCAAAGTCCATCATATCGCCTCCATGAATGTATACCCATCCTAACACAGGAGCACCGTTTTTCAGGCAATTCGCTATGCTACCATGTACCCGGACACGAGTTCATTTTCGGGAGGCATACATGAAGCAATGGCTGATGGGAATGATGGTGCTGGCGCTGACAATACCACTGGCGGCCCAGGACTCCGGTGCGGAATATCGACCGAAGAAAGAAGACCCTGTGTTGAAACGCCTGCAGCAGGCAAACAAGGATGCGGCCAAGACACTGAAACAGCTGCGTAAGGACCATGAGCAGAAGCTGGAAAAGGAAAAAGAAGCCAATCCACCGCAACGTTACTGGTCCACTTTCGAAGGGATCGCCATTCCGGAAAACCCGGACCGTTTTCAGAAAATTCCCCATCTGCCACCGGTTGCCCAGTATCTGACCGGGACCTGCTGGTCATTTGCCACGACCTCATTCTTTGAGTCTGAAATACTCCGGATCCATTCCCGTGAAGTCAAACTATCCGAGATTCACACGGCCTACTATGAGTACATTGAAAAAGTGAGGCGCTGGGTTCAGGAATACGGTCACTCGGAAATTGGCGAAGGTTCGGAACAGGACGCGGTCATCCACATCTGGAAACAGTACGGGGTGGTCCCGGCTTCCGTCTACAACGGCATTACCGAAGGAGCCCCGGAGCACAATCACGCTCTTCTGTTCAAGGAGCTTCGCGCCTACCTGGATTTTGTACAGGATCATGATCTCTGGTATGAAGACACCGTGTTGAACGTGGTTCGGGATATGCTCAACCGCCACCTGGGCAAACCGCCCATCAAATTTGAATACCAGGGGAAAACCTATACACCGGAAACCTTCCGTGACCAGGTGGTGCAGTTGGACCTGGATGACTATGTGGCGTTCTGTTCCTTCCAGTATGCCCCATTCTGGCAGACTTGCGAATTCAAGGTCCCGGACAACTGGCGCCACACGAAAACCTGGCACAACGTTCCGCTGGACGTGTTCTACGGAACCCTGAAACGCGCGGTAGACAACGGGTTCACCGTTGCCATCGGCGGCGATGTGTCCGAATCCGGATATGACGGCACCATGGACGCGGCATTCGTACCGCCCTTTGACATCCCGGAAGCCTGCATCAACCAGGATGCCCGTGAATTCCGGTTTGCCAACCGGACATCCACCGACGACCACCTGGTTCACGTGGTGGGACACACGAAGCTGGATGATCATGACTGGTACCTGATCAAGGACTCGGCCCGGAGCGCGCGAAAAGGCCGCTTTGAAGGATACCTGTTCTACCGGGAAGATTACATCAAGCTGAAGACACTGGTATTCCTGGTTCACCGGGACGCAGTGGACCCCGCCGTTCTGGAACGGTTCCAGTCACCAGTCCAATAGGCAACCGCGACCGGGAAACATGAAAAAGGCGCCGCTGGTTAGCGGCGCCTTTCTGCTTCCAGGTTTACCCTGCCATCAATAATCAATGGTCAAAATACGGCCCTTGGTAAAGTTGAAGAACGTGGCCTTGTCCGCCACCTTCACACCGTCCATCAGGTCTTCCGGTGTCTTTCCTGCCGCTTTGAGACAACCGGGACAGGCCATCACCGGCACTCCGGCTTCAATCAATTCCTTTAACAGCGTCTGGGATGACGGAAACGTCTCATGGGTCACATCTGGCGAATCCTTGAGGACTGCCAGTACACCATTGATATCCAGGTACACCGCCACATCATGGGTGTCCCGCATCATGGACGCCATCTTCAGGGGCATCAGCAGCCGGTGATTGTCTTCCGGACCCACCGTAATGTGAATGAAAACACCATCCTTCACCGGCGCCTGCTGTACCACCTGCTGCTCTTCACAGGTACATCCCGTCAAACCGGCCATGAATACTGTCAGCAATCCAACTAAAAGAAACCGCTTCATTTCTCCCCCCTTTTCATTCTGAAATCTTTCGTCGATTATAGCATATAGGCAGTTGTTCTATTCCACCATGGTCTCCGGATCCATTGATGACGGAACCGGCAGACCCTGTTCGCTGAGCAGATAAATCATGGACGCCAGGGCCGCGCTACCCAGCTCAAACTCGCGTGGATGAACAGCCGACAACACATCGTTGGCAGAATGGTGTACATCAAAATAGCGCTGGGAATCCACCACCAGTCCCAGCCGTACCCGGGCCATATCCAGGTGACTGGTATCCGCGCCACTGCCCCCTTTCCGGATCCAGTCGATACCAGTATGACGGAGCAGGGGCAACCACTCCATCATGAACGTACGGTCCCGTTCGGCAGCCGTCACATAGAATCCCCGGGGCACAAAACCGCCGCGGTCCGATTCCAGTGCGGCAATCAGACGCTCCGAGCTGGAACGCTGCCAGTCGGCATAGGCCCGCGCACCGTGGCTGCCGTATTCTTCGCTGACAAACAGGACACACCGCAGGGTACAAGCGGGCCGAATACCCAACCGGTTGAACAGGGACAATGCTTCGATACTGTGGATGCATCCGGTACCGTTGTCATGTGCGCCGTCTCCCGCATCCCAGGAATCAATGTGTCCCCCTACCAGGATCACCTGGTCGGGGAAGCGGGAACCCGGGATTTCACCGATAACGTTGTACCCGGTCACTTCTCCAGCAGGATCACAATCCATCTTCAACCGGAGTGAGACGGGTTTCCCCGCTGCCGCCAACTCTCCCAGCAGGATTGCATCCTGCACACCGACAGAAGCACCGGGGATGGGATGATGTGCACCATCATAGGTCAGTGTCCCCAGGTGGGGAACATTGTCTGAACGGGTGGTAATGGACCGGACCAGCACAGCTGCCGCTCCCAGGTGGGAAGCTTCCGCCGCGCCGAACACGCGGCCCCGGGCCAGTCTGCCGTATCCGTCAAACGTGCGGAGCACCCCATCCGGAAACGGATGATCAATCAGGATAATGGCCCCTGCAGCCGTCTCCCGATCCAGTAATTTCAATTCCGCAAGGGAAGAGACCCGGACAATCGGCGCCGTCACACCCCCAACGGGTGTGGGTACGCTACGTCCCAGTGCGGCGACCGACAGATGGCGACCCGCGTGGGATTCCGGTGACACAATAACAGCCTCCACCGTTCCCCGTTTCCAACCGGGCACCTTGACCGGCTGCAGATGAATGTTCTGCAGACCGGCTTCGGCCATGATCTGTTGGGCGGTCTCTGTGGCTTCTGCCAGTCCCGTACTCCCCGTCAGTCGGCCCCCGTCCCCACATAACCGGTGCAACCACCCGAAACCCTTTCTTTCCGTCAAGGCGGTCTGACGGAACCGTTTCATGGTGTTCTCAACTGTCTCATCAGCAGCTGTGAGAGGGATAGCGGACAGGATCATCACAAGCAGACAGGCGGACAGCAAACGGACAGAACGATTCATGGTACCTCCAGGGATCAGCTTGTCTGGTGGTATTGTACCTGCTGGAAACCGCAGGAATCAAATCTCAGCTCATGCGCTCCAGCCGGGCAACCGATTCGATATGAAATGTGTGGGGAAACATATCCACCGGTTGGATTTCGGCCACCCGGTAGTCCGCCGAAAGGGCGGACAGGTCCCGGGACATGGTAGCCGGATCGCAGGAGACATAGACAATCCGTTCCGGCGCCGCTTCCCGGATCGCCTGGACCACCGATGGGTGCATGCCGGCCCTGGGGGGATCGCAGACAATCACGTCCGGCTGGTCGTCCAGAAAATCCCGGATCCGGTCCCGTAGATCACCGGCAACAAACTGGCAATTGGTAACACCGTTGTGTTCCGCGTTTCTTCCGGCGTCCAGCACCGCATTTTCCACGATTTCAAATCCTCGGACAAAATCAGCCTGTTCGGACAGATAAATACCGATTGTTCCGGTTCCGCAATACAGGTCCCAGATGGTACGGGTTTTCCCGCCCACCTTCTCTTTCACGGTGTCATACAGCACTTCAGCCTGCCGGGAATTGGTCTGGAAGAACGCGTCAGGTGATATTTCAAAAACAAATTTTCCTATGGTCTCACGGATGACCGGTTCCCCATGAAGCAGCGTTCGATGGTCCCCGGTGGCTACCTGCGCAATCCGTTCATTCACCGTGTTGTAAATTGAGGACACAAACGGGAACTGTTCTGTCAATTCCGTTACGAAACCGGACAATTCTTCGGCCTGGTCGCTCCGGGTTACCAGGTTGAGCATGATTCGCTGCTCGGCATGACTCTCCCGCAGCACCAGGAAGCGAAGCTCCCCACTTCTGCTGCGGTCCTGGTACGGGGCGATGCCGGCGTTTTTCAACCACTCCCGCGAAAAATTGAGAACGTCGTTCATCCTTTCGGACATCAGGAGACATTCCCGGATGTTCAGAATCCGGTCGTGACGGCCGGGCAAATGGAATCCCAGGGCAAATTCCTTGGAAACTGTCGGATCGTCCAGTTCATCTTTGGTCAGCCATCCCTTTTCTGAGAACGAGAATTCCATCTTGTTCCGATACCGGAACGGTTCCCCGCAAGGAATCGGGTCATGGACAACGGCTTCTGTCACGCCACCCACCCGGCCGACCAGTTCCGCCACATGATCCTTCTTGTATGCCAGCTGACGTTCATACGGCAGGTTCTGCCATTTGCATCCGCCGCAGAGACCGAAATGGCCACAGGGCGGTTCAATGCGCTCCGGCGCGGCAGCCAGTATTTCCACCAGGTGCGCTTCGGCGAATGACTTCTTCTTTTTCTTGATCCGGATCCGGACACGGTCTCCGGGCACCGCTCCGGGAACAAAGATGACAAACCCGTCTACCCGGCCGATCCCCCGACCCCCGAAAGCCATTGCATCGATGTCCAGCTCCAGAATTTCGCCTCGTTTCATACCCGCTCCCATTTACCCGTAGTCCCGCCGATTATAGCGGGCCAACTGTTCCGGGACAATAGCGATTCCAACACGTTGCCAGCGGCCGGAACCGTTACACACTGTTACAGACTCTGCCTGCTTTGTTCCGTACTATCAAGTGCAATTGAAACACCCACGGGCACCGTTCCCGGAGGGAAAGGAGAAACCGAATGAAGAAATGGATCATGCTGGCAGTCTTACTGGTTGTAATCGCGACTGTCATCGGGTTCGTGCGGAAGGACAAACAGGAAAACGGGAAAACCGGTTTTCAGACCATTGCCGTTGAACGGGGCGACCTGGAAAATACCGTATCCAGTACCGGCACATTGAATGCCATCGGCACCGTGGAAGTGGGAACACAGGTTTCCGGTACCGTGGAAAAAGTACTGGTTGATTTTAACGATACCGTGAAAAAAGGAGACCTGGTGGCCATCCTGGACAAGCGGGTCCTCCAGGCTTCGGTCAGTGACGCAGAAGCCAACCTGATCAAGACCCGGGCCCAGCTGGAACTGGCGGAGACTGAATTGAAACGGGTGGAACGGTTGTACAACGATGACATGATCTCCGACCAGGAATACGTATCCGCGAAAACCAGTGCCCAGACAGCCAGGGCAAGTGTCATGTCCGCAACCACATCGTTGGACCGTGCCCGGACCAACCTGAACTATGCGGAAATCCGGTCCCCCATTGACGGAACCATTATCCAGCGGGCTGTCGAACCGGGCCAGACCGTGGCGGCCAGTTTTTCCACACCTACCCTGTTCATCATTGCGTCCGACCTGCAGAAAATGGAAATCGAGGCCATGGTGGATGAAAGCGACATCGGTCTGATCAAGGATGAACAGATGGTCCGGTTCACGGTGGAGGCCTACCCGGACAACACGTTTGAAGGTATTGTCCGTCAGATCCGCCTGCAGCCGGAAACAGTAAATAACGTCGTCAACTACACCGTCATCGTGGACGCGGAAAACCCGGAAGGCAAACTGTTGCCGGGTATGACCGCAACAGTGGATTTCATTGCTGAACGGATTGAGAACGCACTCCTCGTCCCCAATTCCGCACTCCGGTTCAAACCGGACGAAGCTATGATGGCCGCGTTCCGGGAACGGATGCAGGAACGGATGAAAGAGATGAAGGAACGGGGGGATAGCCCCGAAAACGGACAGAACACGGACAGACCCGGCGGCGGGATGGGTCGAAACGCATCCCCGGACGCGAAAACCGTCTGGACGCTGGACGAAAACGAACAACCCGTACCGGTCCGGTTTGAGGCGGGTGCCACCGACGGCAAGTTCACCGAGGTGAAACGATCCCGACGACTGGAAGCCGGTACCAAGGTAATCATCAGTGTCAGCAAGAGTGCTGAAAGCAACGGCAGCTCCCAAAGCGGCCCATACCGCAGAAGGCTCCTGTAGGAGACACCATGGAACCGGTCATTAAAACCCGGGAGCTGAAAAAAACCTATGTCATGGGAGATGTGCAGGTCCATGCACTCCGGGGTGTCGACCTGCAGGTAATGCCGGGCGAATTCGTCGCCATCATGGGGGCTTCCGGCTCCGGAAAATCAACATTGATGAATCTGCTGGGATGCCTGGATGAACCCACCGAGGGCAGCTATCACCTGGACGGTCAGGACGTAGCGGGACTTTCTTCCCGGGAATATGCGGACATTCGCAATACACGGGTGGGTTTCGTGTTCCAGGGGTTCAACCTGCTGGCCCGGACTTCGGCCCTGGAAAACGTGGAACTGCCCCTGCTGTACGACCGAAGCGGACGCATCCCTGATCCCATCGCTGCCGCAAAAGCGGCACTGGATCGGGTGGGGCTTTCGGATCGGATGGACCATGAACCCAACCAGCTGTCCGGCGGGCAACAACAGCGGGTGGCCATTGCCCGGGCGCTGGTCAATAACCCGGCTTTGATCCTGGCTGATGAACCCACCGGCAACCTGGACAGCCGCACATCGGTGGAGATCCTGGCTGTGCTCCAGGAACTGAACGAACAGGGGATTACCGTGGTTCTGGTGACCCATGAGACCGATGTTGCCCGCTATGCCAAACGAATCATCCGGATGCGAGACGGACGGGTGGTGGAAGACCGAAACGTCAAGGACCGCTTGTCCGCCACCGAGATCCTGAGAACCCTGCCGGACCCGGACTTGGAAGAACTGGAAGGAGCAGGCGCATGAAGTGGAAAAATATTCTCAAGGCGGCTGTTCAGAGCATCATGAAAAACCGGATGCGGAGCCTGCTGACCTCACTGGGTATCATTATCGGCGTGGGAGCGGTCATTGTGATGGTTGCCATCGGACAGGGCTCCCAGGTCCGGATCAAGAACGAAATTGACGCACTGGGTGCCAACATTATCATCCTGTTTCCGTCCCACAGCCGGATGGGTGGTGTCAGCCGGGGTGCCGGCAGCTACAACCGGTTCACGTTGGATGACGCGAAAAAGCTTCAGGAAGAGTCTATCCTGTGCACCGCTGTTTCGCCCATAGTTTCAGCCGGCGGCCAGATCATCGGCGGAGACGGCAACTGGAATTCCGCCATATCCGGGGTCAGCGCAAATTACCTGGAGATCCGTGCCTGGGACATGGCGTCCGGTGAATTCTTCACGGATAGGCATGAACGGTCCAAGGCCAAGGTCTGTGTAATCGGCATGACCGTCAAAGATGAACTGTTTCCGGACAGCGATCCCATCGGCGAACGGATCCGGATCAACAACACGCCCTTCCAGGTGCTGGGCGTACTGGCGGAAAAGGGACAGGATGCCCGTGGCCGGGACCAGGATGACACGATCCTCGCACCGTCCACCACCGTTCTCTACCGGCTCAAGGGGGGACGCTACATCAATTACATCATGGCATCCGCTCAGTCCGTTGAAACCATTGATGCGGCCCAGGAAGAACTGCGCACCCTGATGCGGGACGCCCACAAACTGCAACCTGGTGAAGAGGACGACTTCAATGTGAGGAACCAGGCCGAGATCACCGAAGCGGCCTCCGCTACCTCCAAGGTACTGACCTTGTTGCTGGGTTCCATCGCCGGTGTTTCGCTGCTGGTGGGCGGCATCGGCATCATGAACATCATGCTGGTTTCCGTGACCGAGCGCACCCGGGAAATCGGTATCCGACTGGGCGTGGGTGCCCGGGAAGGAGATATCATGATCCAGTTCCTTACCGAAGCCGTCATGCTCAGCCTGGTGGGCGGACTGATCGGGATCGGGATCGCCTATGGCGCTTCCGCCATCCTGAACAATTTCACGGAAATCATGGCGGTGATCCGTCACGAAATCGTGCTGCTGGCATTCGGCTTTGCCGGAGCGGTGGGGATCTTCTTCGGATTCTACCCGGCCCGGAAAGCCGCACGCCTGAATCCCATTGACGCCCTGCGCCACGAGTAGGTTTACGCCCCCGGACGCCAGTCCGGGGGATTGCTTCCCCCGCCCCTTCTGCGGTATGATTATGCCAACACAAGTGGGGTAATCATGAGAATTCGTTTCCTTTTGTTGATCATGTGCGGTTGTCTCTTTGCTCCCGTCCAGGCAAATGACCAGCGGGAAGCCCTGAAGGAACAACTGCGGGACGCGAAGGGAAGAGAACGGATTCAACTCCTGCTGGACATCGGGAAAAGCTATTCCTACCAGAACACCGATGAAATGATCCGCTATTCCGAAATGGCTGAAACGGAAGCCCGGGAACAGGAGCTGCCGGACCTGGTGGCGCTGGCCATCCAGAACCAGGGAACCGGCTTGTTCCAGGCGGCCAAGTTTGACGAAGCGCTGGAACAGTACGAACGTGGACTGAAAGCCGGACAGGCAGTGGGAGATGATAGTGTAATCGGCTCCTGTATCAATGGCATTGCGGCAGTGAACCTCCACTGGGGAAACCTGGACGTGGCGCTGGAAAATTTCCGTGAAGCAGCGATCTACCTGGATCGCCTGGAGGACCGAAGCAAACTTGCTTCCTGTATCAGTAATATTTCGGTAATTTTCTACAACAGAGGAGACTACCAGACCGCGCTGGACTACATGTACCAGGCGTTGGGACTTTATGAAGAGGCTGGAGACAAGACCGGCAGTTCCGTGGTCCTGAACAGTATCGGCGCCGTCCATGGCAGGCTGAACCAGCTGGAAAAAGCAGTTGAGATCTTTAAGCGGGGACTGATTCTGGCAAGGGAAACCGACAACTTCCAGCTGATTGCCATCTTCCTGGTCAACATCGGTGAGCAGCAGCGGATCTGGGGAGAGACCGAAGCAGCACGGAAGTCTTTCGAAGAAGCACTGGAATACGCCCGCAAACTGGGGAACCAGGATCTCCTGGCCGTCTGTCTCAACAATATCGGCGAGGTGATGCGAACCGAAGGGCAGTATCGGAATGCCATGCAGTACTTCAAGGAAACACTCAAACTCTTTGAAGATGCCCAGTCCAAGCCGCGGATTTTTTCTTCCTACATGAACATCGGCTACACCCACATGGACCTGGAAGAATATGACGAAGCGGAAACATTCATGCTCAAAGCGTACGAGCTGGCAAAAGAACTGGAGAGCAAAACCAATCAGAAACAAATCACCGAAATCCTGGCCATCCTATACGAAAAGACAGGGGATTTCAGAAAATCACTGGCATACCGCAAAGCCTATGACGAACTGAACCAGGAACTGATCAACGCCGAGACATTCCAGAAGATTTCCGACCTCCAGGCCGAGCATGAAAAGGAAAACCAGGAAAAGCAGATCGAACTGCTGGAAAAGGACCAGGAAATCCAATCCCTGCAGATCCGCCGCCAGCGGGCGATTATTGCCATAAGCGTCCTGGCCGGTCTGTTCCTGGGAGCCATTGCACTGGTCCTGTACAGACGCTTCCGGGACAAGGTTCGCAGCAACCAGATGCTGGCCTCCGCATACGAGCAGATGGAAGAACTGGCCCGGTATGATGAGTTGACCGGCCTGTACAACCGTCGCTCCGTGTGTGAACGGATGGAAATCGAGATGGTACGCATGGGCCGCACCTGGCGGCCGTTCAGCCTTGCCATGGTGGATGTGGATGATTTTAAGAAGATCAACGATCAGTATGGCCACGCATGCGGGGATGCCGTGCTCCAGACCCTGGGTCACATTATCAAAGATGTATTGCGTCTGCAGGATGTGGCGTCCCGGTGGGGCGGCGAAGAGTTTCTCCTGATGCTGCCCGAAACGGACATGGAAGGTACGTTTATCCTTGCGGACAAGATTCGGAAGCGGATCGAAGCCACCACGTTTGAGTGGGAAGGGAAAAAAATCAACATCACGGTCACCATCGGGATCAGTGTCTATGACCGTCCCGGACCGATCAGCGCCTGCATTGAACGTGCGGACCAGGCCCTGTACGACGGCAAACGAACCGGCAAGAACCGGGTGGTTCGATCCAGATAAGAAAAGGCGGCCCGGAAGCCGCCTGTCACGTACATATTTTCTGCAATAATTACTTGATGCCCTTTTCCTTCAGAAATGCACCCAGTTTCTTGTCAACCTGTCCGATATGCTGTACCAGCCAGTCGTTGAGAAACTTCAGCATATCCAGTGTCAGGACGGCCCGGTCTTCGGCACCTGCCTGCTTCGCCGTTTCCGCCATTTCATCCAGCTTGGCCTTGAACGTATCATGCTGGACCTTGTGGGATGCCGTATCCGGGTATGACACGTCGTTCATCTTCTTTTCTTCTTCGTCAAAATGGTACCCGGTATAGTCCACCAGTTTCGGCAGTACTTCGTTTATGCCTTCCGCGAGACGCATATTTTCCACCGCATCCGCCACCTGATTCAGCAGGGCAAACAACTGCTGATGCTGCGCATCAATTGTTTCCACGTCCACACTGTAACTGGCGTCCCATGAATAGTAACCCATCATAACCTCCGGCTGTTTGATACGGGCTCATTGTACCCAGTGGATGCTTCCGGGACAATCATTTTATGCGCTTTTTCACAAGCCGGGGAATACCGGCACTGAACAGAAATCCGTTGTCAGGAGCGGACCAGGCTGACCAGAGCATAGGTCACGTCATCCATGAGTTCCACCCCTTCAGACCGTTCCTGCACGCATTGGATCAAGGCCTGGTGACAGGTTTCAACATTGGTCAGGTCCAGCCCTTCCACCAATCCCATGATTTCGGTAAGGCCTTCGGGGAAGAGTTCCAGGAAACCGTCCGAGAAAATGAACGCACCGTCCACTTCCTCCAGCGGGATTTCCACCCGTTCCAGATATGGCAGAATGTTCTCCACCCCGCGCATACCGGCAATCATGCCCCTGGGCCGTTGAATCATCCAGCGGCCGTCCTTCCGGTGAACCAGCAATGGCGGGTCTCCCAATCGGAAATAGGTCATCACACCGGCTTCCGGTTGAATATCCAGCAGGGTTGCAGAAAAGAATGTTGAACCGCCACCCCGGTCCAGGAAGAACCTGTGCAGTGCGTCCACAATAACTTCGGCCGGTTCCCGGCGTGCGGCCAGCCCATAAAACAGGCCATCCACCTCGGAAACATACATGGCCGCGCCCAGTCCCTTGCCCGAAACATCACCGGCCAGGATCTCAATTCCGCTGTCTTTCTTATAGAAATTGCAGTAATCCCCGCCCACAACACGGGAAGCTCGGGAATGGACTGCGATACGATAAAGGTCTTCACCGAAGATTCCCTGGAGGAGAACGGAAGACTGAATGCGTCTGGCAATCTCCAGTTCCCGGGTCATCTGTTCCCGTTCCATCCGTTCCAGGAACAGGCCCTGTATCTCGGACGCCATGGTATTCACCGATTCGGCCACCTCCCGGAGCTGCTGGTCCTCCACGTTGTGAATCCGATAGTCAAAATTACCTTTTCGAATTTCCCCCACACCGTGCACCAGGCGACGGGTCGATCCGGTAATGGAACCGACGAAAAACATGCCCTTCACCAGCAGGTAAAACTGAAAAATCAGGAAGGAAATGGAAACCGGGATAATAATCAGGAGCACCTGCCGGTTCACATCCGCGAAGGAGCTCTCGCCTTTGAACAGGTTCACCACGAACTGTTTCAAATCGACCCGGATCATGAACAGAACGATGTCCCGGGTCTTTTTTCCGTCGATCTGGATCGGGAAAATGATGGGATACTGCATGTGTCTGCCGCCGATAATGACGCCCTGCCCCTTCAATTGGTCCTGTTCCTCCTCGGAAAGAGTTGAAAACAGGGGGATAACCAGCTCCTCCATCTTCTCCTCTTTATCGGGCTCCGTGTGGGTATCAACCTGTTCCCCATCCAGGTTCACCACCCGGGAAACCTTCACCATGGATGCGGTGAAGTCTGTACCGGTCAGCTCATGAATCTGCTTGAAGAAGTCATCATCCAGGTGCTGGCCTCGTCCGTCCTCGGCCACAAAACACAGGTGGGTACCGTCCGCTTCAAACCGGACATCCTCGGAATCCGGGCTCATCTGCTGATACTGATACCGGATCACCCGGAGGAACACATAACTCTCACTGATTCCAACCAGGAACATGGCATACAAAAAGGCAAGCAGGATCAACATGGCCGTGGGGATAATAGCGGTGGTAAAAAAGAAGGCCGATAATTTGAGGGAAACCGAATTCATCAGCTTCCGGAAGATGATTTTCAGCAGCACCGCCACACCCATGTAGCAGATGGTAAAAAACGTGAATACGCCGAATGATACGAGGGCCAGTTTCCATGACACATAGGCCAGCAGATAGTACAGCAGGACGATAAAAATGCCTGATGTGATCAGGAACGGACTCCTCATGGGTGCCGTTATCAAACGCATCATCCGGTTGCTCAATGATTTCTCCCATCTTGGCTGATACTTATCGGTACGGTCATATTAGCACAGAGTTTCGGGCTTGACCGGTTTCTTCTTGATGCCTTCCGATCTTCCCGATACCCTGATAACAACATTCGAGGAGGGGCGCATATGTTGCACGTATTTACGTCCATACTGCCGATTTTCCTGGTGATGGCCCTGGGCTTTGTGCTGCGGCGTGTCGGCATTCTCGAAGCAGACTTTGTAAAATCCGCCAACAACCTGGTGTTTCGTGTCTGCCTGCCAATCCTGCTGTTTCACAAAATCTCTCATGCCAGGCTGGACGGGGAGCTCCCACTGGTGGAAGCCGGTATCATGATCCTTGCCATGGGCCTGGTGTTCGCTGTCCTGTTTCCATTGACCGCAATCATGACCGGCGAACGCCGCACGGCCGGTACCCTGGCCATGAACGCGTTCCGCGGTAATTTCGCCTACCTGGGTCTCCCGGTATCCTACTATCTGTTCGGGGATGCGGGACTCACCATGGCCAGCCTGTTCCTGGCCGTACTGGTGCCGGTGGTCAACACGTTTGCAGTGATCAGCCTGAACATGGGTGCAGCCGCCCGGCTGAAATTGAAGCCGCTGGTCAAGAGTACCCTTCTGAATCCATTGTTCGTGGCCTGCGTACTGGGGCTCGCCTGGCTGCTGCTGCCATTACCCCTGCCCGGTCCCGTGGAAGAAAGCCTGTCCATCATTGCGCCGGTGACTTTGCCACTGGCCCTGCTGTGCATTGGGGCCGGCCTGAAATGGGCGGACATGGGACTGAACCGGAAACGCGTGTGGATGGGGTCACTGGTGAAACTGCTGGTGTTGCCCGCGCTGGGATTCTGCTGGCTGCTGTTCCGGGACGGACCTGTGGAACTGGCGGACAGGATCATGATGATCATGCTGGCTTCTCCCTCCGCCCTGGTGAATTATGTAATGGCCGATGCCATGGACGGCGATCCGGATCTCTCCACTGGGATCATTATCTTCACCACCATTGGCTCGGTGTTTACCTATGTATTCTGGATGTCCATGGTGGGACTGGGACTGTAACAAAAAACGGACCGGGAAATCCCGGTCCGCTGAAATTTTTCTTTCATTCGGCCGCTCAGGCCGCCGCTTCCGCTTCCTTCCTGGCATCAATGCGATTGATCACCAACCGGAAAATCAACAGTGCAATGGCCGCGGAGAATCCAATGGCCACAAAGTAATACCAGATCACGTGGGAATCGGCATACCGGGCCACCCGCTCCGCTTCCGTAAGTCCGACCAGTGTCTTGGGATCCGGACAATAGGCCTCCAGCAGGAAACCGGACATGAAGAACCCGATAATGGCCGACAGGAATGAGTGCAGGTGGCTGAAGCCCAGATAAACCCCCTCCTCCCCTTTTGGCGCCATCAGCGAGAAATATTCCAGGAAACGGGGGGAAATGAAACACTCCGCCAGCCCCTGTATGGCAATCCCCAGGATCATCATCAGTGTAAACGGATGGAACGTCAAACCCAGGAATGGGATGGCATTGCCCGCAATATTCTGAAGCCAGGGGCCGGCCGACATGGCCAGCGCCGAGAACGGCATCAGCAGCATCCCCACCAGCATGGAGGAAACGGCCCGTTTCTTCCGCATCAGGTGTGTCACCACCACAACGAATGTTACCACCACCGCAGGGTTCACATTGGCCAGCCATTCCGGCTTCGCACCTTCGCCAACCATTCGGATGATGTACTTGGGCATGGTGGCATACATCTGTGCCTGGATGGTCCAGAACCCGGATACGATGATTGTCAACGCCATGAGACGACCATTGGTCAGAATTTTCCACAGCGCGTTACTGACGTCCTTCAGGGATTTCCGTTCTTCAGGTGCTTCCATCTGCTTGAAAACGAATATGGCAAACAGCAGTGCCACCAGAGCCATGGCAGCGGAAAAATAGTTCACATAGCGCAGGCCCACACCCTCACGGATGAACGGTACAAAGGTTTTGCCCGAGAAGGAACCGATGTTGACCACCCAGTAGAACAGGGAGTAGCCCCTGGCCCGGTTGACCGATGTGGTTGTCTTGGCGACCGTTCCGGTAATCAGCGGCTTGATGAACGATCCGCCAACCATGGCCACAACCAGGAACAGGATGACAGCCATCTTGGAGTCAATAACCGCCTGGACGCCCAGCATGGCATAACCGAAGGTCAGCAGACCGAACGCAAGGATCAATCCGTTCTTGAACCCGATGCGGTCAGAGATTGCACCCACAAACGGTGGCAACAGGTAGAGCCCCCCATAGAACAGCCCGACCACGATGCCGGTTTCCGCATCGGAAAACCCGACGAGGTCCGTCAGGTACAAAGTCACAACAATAAAAAATCCGTAGTATGCGGCACGCTCGCATAATTCCATGAAGTTTGCCAGCCAGAAATCTATCGGAAACTTCCAGCCGATTTTCTGCTCCGTTGCGGTTGCGGTCATCAACTCCTCCGGTCAGCGTTATTGGGTTGGATTGTACACGAAACCCGCTTGAGTCTTAAGCAAAAATCGGGCCGGAATGATGTCCACGGTATCGGAACAGTGGAATTATTGAGAAATCATCGGGAAAACAGTTCGGTCAATACGGCTGTCCGGTAATCAAAAATCCGTTCCACGTCCGGACGAATCATGTAGCGATGAATCACCGGCGCGAGAATCCAACCCGGCACCTGGTACCGCACATGATCCCGAACCCATGTCCCCCCATCCCCTGCTTCGAACAGGTGTTCGTGATACCAGCTTCGATAGGGACCCTTCACCTGTTCATCCACAAACCTGTAGGGTGGCTCCCAGATAGCGATCCGGCTACGCCATTTCATGGGGATGCCGTGAACCCGCAGTCGATAATCAATGAAAATTCCCTCGCCCATGGGTATCGGCGTAGGTGTCACAATACGAAACTTCAAGAAATCCGGTGTCAACCGCTCCAGGTTTGTGGCATCACTGAAGAATTCGAACACCACATCCAGCGGAGCCGGCACCAGGATCTGTCTTTCCAGGTGATAAACCGTCGCCATCAAGGGCCTCCTAGTTCAAGTCCCGGCCCTTCCCGGAATCTGCGATTTCCACCAGGTCCTCGGGATAGGGTGAAAAATAACGCTGGTCCTTCAGGTATCCCACGTCAAACCGGATGATCCAGGCACGCATGATGTGCAACGGCACACTCAACGGCACCTTCCCCTGTTGATAGGACGCCAGGGTGTCCATAAAAAAACCCTTCTCGTCTGATGCCAGTTGATCCGACACATACCCGAAACAATGGGTCAACACATTGATATGTGCACCCTTGGCGGGTGTACGGTTCAGCGCAACTGTGAATCGACCCTGGTAATCCGCAAGGACGTCCGGAACCGGTCGTTTTCCATGATTGGCCACCACCGGCCCCAGTTCCCGCAACGCCTTCTGATTCCAGGCCATGAGCAGATACTTGTGGGCCGCGTGGAATTTCACCAGATCGCCCATACGTCCAGACGCAACTACCCGGCGAAGCGCTGCTATGGCAAAAATCCGGGTAAAGAACTGTTCCCGAATCTGAAAATTGCGCAATCGGCCTTCATCCTCAACCGGCAGATCCGCATACCGTTGCATTACACGTTCGGCAAATAGGCCGCTCCCTTTGCCGGCACCGGACCCTTTTTCGGCCGAGGCGTAGAGTTTCACTTCCTTGATACCGCAGGATGGGGACTTGAACTTGAGGATAAAGCCGTCCACCGCGGGCAGTGAATCCAGGAAATCATCGCCGTAAGACTGCATGCTGTCCGTGGCATCCAGTCCGGTGGTCGGCTGGATCATCCGCTTTTCGCCCTCAACGACAACCAGCCGCACCGGGTCACGGGGCACACCCAGCCCGATGGCCACTTCGGGACAAACCGGGCGGAAATCCACGTGCTTGTTCAGTTTACGAACAACCGGATCCGGTATCATCTGGCCATTGTAACGAACGGGTTCAAACTCCAGGCATTGACTGACGACGACAATGGGACGGGGGTACTGCATGGTCCCTCCTGTTCTGGATGAATGTTGTTACCAGATTATCACAGGGGAGATGGGGAGTCGGCCTGAAATATTGCTCGGTGCGGACAAGAAAAAAGGCCGGCTTTCGCCGGCCCGTCTGTCAGCTGACGATTTCCATCAGCTCCAACTCAAAGGTGAGGTCTTTGCCGGCCAGTTGATGATTGGCATCCAGCTTGATGATCTCATCGGTCACTTCAACGATGGTTGCAACCGCCATGCCGCCGCTGCCCGTCTGGAGCTGAACCTGCATGCCCACTTCCGGGGTAATGTTTTCCGGTACCTGGGAACGATCCATGGGCAGGACCAGGTCTTCACGGACCTCCCCGTATGCTTCTTCCGCGGGGATGGTCACGGTAATGGTTTCACCGACAACCAGTCCGGTAACGGCCTGGTCGAAGCCGGGGATCACCTGTCCGGCGCCCAGTTTAAATTCAAACGGATCACGCTCACGGGAACTGTCAAATACGGAGCCGTCTGCCAGCGTTCCCGTATAATGAACCTTTACGGTGTTGCCTTCTGCTGCTTTTGTCATGATTTCTCCTTTGCCTGCAATGCACACGGTTTTCCACCCTATCACATGGCGGAACCAATAACCAGTCAAAGGGGGAATTCGTCTGTTCAGGCGGAATCCTGATCATATTACGTTACAAAAAAAGGGGAGCCGGATGCTCCCCCGTCTCTCAATCATCTGAACATTTAAAAGCCGTTGGTGGAGGCGAACAGACCCACCTTCAGACCCATTGCCCGGTAGATCTCCCGTCCATCCACGAACACGGCCCCGTCTCCCAGTACCATTTTCAACTTCGATGAAATGACCCGCCGGATATCCAGCTTGTAGAGCACTTCCCTGGCGGTTGGCAGAATCTGGCCGGTGAACTTCACCTCACCCACACCCAGTGCCCGGCCCTTTCCTTCAAACCCCTTCCAGCCCAGGTAGAAGCCCAGCAACTGCCAGAGGGCATCCAGGCCCAGGCACCCGGGCATCACCGGGTCACCGGGGAAATGGCATTTGAAAAACCATTTTTTCGGGTTGATGTCCAGTGCAGCGATAATTTCGCCCTTTCCATACTTACCGCCGGTATCCACAATCTTGAGGATCCGGTCAATCATGCGCATGTTGTCCGTGGGGAGGCGGGCGTTGGTTTTGCCGAACAGCTCACCCTTGCCACACTTGATGATGTCTTTCAGGGAATATGACGTTTTCCGTTCCATATGATACCTCGCGCCGATTTTGTAGGGTCACTTTAACACAACCCGTCGGAAATGGTTACCGGGAAATCCGTTCCAACAGCGGACGCATTCCAGCCACGTACACAACAGCAGCAGCAAATCCGGCCAGTGTGCCCCACCAGACGCCCCACACCGGGTATGCCCACCGGATCACCAGTGCATATACCACGATATTGGTGGAGGAGAGTACCAGGACTTTGCCGGTGGCCCGTGCGAAAGCGGGCCCCTGGGCAATTGTCAGAATTACCATGGACGACAGCAGCACCGCCGGAAATGTGGAGACCAGCCCCACCCAGTAGGACGGGAGAAAATGGCTCAGCACTACCGTCGTTGCCACCACTGATCCCGCAAATGCGGCCCGTACCAGCAACGCCCGCCAGGTGAAGGAAGCCCGCACCCGTTCAGCAGCGGGCAGGTGGATGCCATGTTCCAGGAACCACCAGATCAGGACAGTGATCACGAAATAGGCCGGTACCGTAATCCATACCGTGGAAACAGACACACTGGCCGCCAGCCAGGCCAGCCCCAGCCAGGATGCCAGGGACAACAGAACGGCCATGACAATGCCGCGGCCCAGGGCCAGTATCAGTACCAGCAGAAATATGGTATCAATGAGCATCCCCACCGGTACCGCCGACGTAGCTGATGCGGCGTATCCGATATCTCCGGACAGGGCGATGAAGATGTAGGAAATGACAATGTTGGACGGCAGGTTGGCAATCAGCCCGCCCAGACGGGAGCCCAGTCGTTCCGCCAGCAGCGTTGCGCCAGCGATCCATAAGCCCGCCAGAATGAATGAACTGAGAATATGAATCATCGCAGTCTGTGTCATCTGGTGATGATAGTGCAGCCGACCAACGGATGTCAACGTGGTGGGCCCTGTGAACCAGATTACCTCCCGGCTACACGGCCGGTTGGGTTACAATAGTCCCACGATTCAATTCAAAACCGGGCACATTGCCCGGGATCATATCGCTGTGGAGGATTTGTATGAAACGGTTTATCGGTGCAGTTGTCGCCGTGTTTGTTGCCCTGCAGATCATGGATTTCGTCATTCACATGGTCCTTCTGAAAAACCAGTATGCGTTATCGGCCCAGCTCTGGCGCCCGGACGCGGAAATGAAGATAGTCCTGATGACCCTGGTGGGACTGCTTTTCGTGGTCTGCTTTGTCCTGATCTATGACCTGTTTTTCAAACACAAATGTCTGCGCAGCGGTTTCCTGTACGGAATGCTACTGGGACTTGCCATCGGCGCATCCATGGGCTACGGCACCTATTCGGTCATGCCCATTCCGTACATGGTGGCATTGGGCTGGTTCCTGGGCACACTGGTGGAACTGACGGTTGCCGGACTGATCACCGGCCTGATCCTGAAGGAACAGGATTGAATGTTGTCTAAATGACCGCTGCCGATCCTGTCGTTAAGACCGGTTGAACAGCTTCAACCCGCCGTATCCCCCTGCGATCCAGGATCAATCGGTATCGATAGAGCAACGTCCGGTGCCTGTCAGAAATTGCGACAATCATATTTACCTTGTAGATACGTCTGCCTGTGGCCAGTTTGACCTTGCCATCACGCAGCATCAGAAACGGCTTCTCGGGATCATCCATTTTGCTCAAAAACCGGGAAACATTCAACCGGGTGATCTCGGTAATACCGGCCATTTCATTATCCGGATAGTTACGGGAAACTTGCCTCCGGAATAAGTAAATTTTCTTGCGATACTGGAGTACACTTTCCTCCCGGAACAGATTTGCCAGTTCAGTCACATGATCCCGGCTCCGAATGCGCCGCACATCTTCAGGCAAGGAAATTTCCTTCAGAAAGAATACAGACTCCAACAGCTTGCCCACCACCCGATCATCCCGGTCTCGGAGATTTGTCTTCCGGTCATGCACAAACCGTCTTGCTTTTCGAATCATGTACAGACGCGTCAACTCCTTGATCCGGTCCTTGAAAATGTAACTGGTTACAAGACCCACAAGAAACGGCAAGGTCAGGTTTCCGAACCGGCGCTGGAAATAGAACGCCAGGACAGTAGCAAACAACATGGCGAGCCCCGCGGCAAAGCCCATCAAGGTCTGCTCCAGCAACACCCCCCCATTGCGGCGTTCACCCTGGAGAAAGAGTGCGCTGCTGAAATATTTCTTCAGAATGCTCTTGCGGTGAATGAAGGCCTCATTTTCATTTGTATTTTCATTTGTATTTGCATCAACCGTTACCCCCATACCACGGGTCTTCCGATATGCTGATTCCATTCCGCAGAGATCCGTGAGACTGGTCACCTGGAAGTGGATTCCCTCCACATTTCGCTGCTTCAATCCGGCAAGAACGGCCAGGGTCTGTAACTCTGATCGCAGACTCAAGTATTCGTCTGCACTGGTTACCGCAATCCGAACCCGGTAGGAGTATTGGTCACTGGCAAGCGGCCCGATCGTGTGCCGAAACCATTGGAGCATATCCCGTATCGAACGTTGATAGGCCTCCATTTCATGGGGCAGGTTTTCTCCCGCGAATTCGGAAATCCGCCGGGCCTCTTCTTCCAGCGCGCGGTTGTACACACTGCAGAAAAGCTTGAGCCTGTGCTCAAAGTCCGTTTCCTGGTCCGTTTCCTGATGTTTACCGGGAAGACCCTCCGGCAACAGTTGAACGGCCTGTTCCAGGCCCTGGACATAGGGACAGCTTCCCTTGAGGTCGTGGAGATTGCAAACCGGTGTTTTGAGCCGAATGTTCGTTTTCAGATCATGAAAAAAATCATCCGACGTGTAAGTACCGGGGTTTATGTCCAATGCGCTGGGCAGGAACAGGAACGTATCAACCGTGTAATCCGATCGCCTGACATCCTGAACAACCGGATAGGTGAATTTGAGTTCCAACTGATAGCGGTCGTGACGCTTGACTTGGTGTCCAATCATTCAGATACTCCCTTTTGACCGATCAAGCGCACGCACTGGCCGTAACGTCAATTGGCCAACGGCTTGTCCGACATCCCGATAACGCGCTTGATCGCCTGCAGATAGTTGATGTTTTCAACTCCGGACAAACCAACATCCTCAATCGTTTTCAGTATATCAGCAATTTCAGTGGACTCGGAGTTGATGGTCATCACCAGAGCACCGTTAATCAGAACATACCCCACTTCGCAGATCGTGTTGTTTACCATGTAGGCATACCGTTCCTTGTGGACGCGAACGGCCTGCAGGTCCGGATGCGCAGCAACAGCGGCAAGGAATTCATCCAGGTCCATGCGATCGGGAAGATTGTCTGGAACCGCCACCTGAAATGCGGAAAACACTTCTTCCACCAGTGTCTTTCTATCAATGGGAAACTCACCCTTCATCAGCGGATTCCATTGCTCAAGACCATCAACCGTCTGGACGTAGGTTTTGATGTCCATCTTTCCATCCCGGATCTTGGTGTTGTTTACATCATTGGTTCGGGACAGGATATAGATTTCCTCTGAATGGCGCACCCAGAGTTTTTCGGGAACCGGTACCGAAAGCCGAGCCATTCGTTCGGACTGCTCTTCAAAGTCCTGTCCAAAAGAACGGAACTCAAACCTGGGTTTTGACTGTTCACCAATTTTCATCTGTTCGTGGCTCATGTATCCTCCTGCAAGGCATCTTGGTTTATTTAGACGGTTTCAAAACGTCACGGAAAAATGCGAGATAGAGTACGGCAAGCCCAAGAAGAAAGCCGGTCAAAATCCATGATTTGTCGGATCGTTTCAACTGTAGTTTCATCATCAGGCGATCACCCATATCTGCTTGCGCCCTGGAAATGCTTATGGCATGCCGATTTTCGATTTTGTGCACACGGTACGGCGGCTCCGGATCACGGGATTTCACTCCCGGTGTGCTGTCCAGAATCCGTTGCACGATAAATCCTTCCGGAAGAACAACCTCCCCGGAGAATTCGTGGATAGTGTGCGGGGTGCGGTTCACCGCATCAAATACGCAAAGGACCGTACCGTAAGGTCCGGCCTTTTCCGGATCCCAGAGAACCGGGTTCCGTCCTTCCAGAACAACAACCACTATTCCGTTCAGCAGTTCAGCAGTCCCGCTGATGCGGATCCCTGAGATCCCGCTATTCCCTTCCCCGGTTGTCCACTGTGCCCCAATTCCGGAAGGAAGCGAAAGGGATACCAAATGATCCACCTGCATGTCCGGATTGCATGGAATGAACAGGGGCAACTTGGTGTCGGTGGTTTCCACGGTAAGGGCCATCTTTACGTTACCATCAGCGGACAGCACCAACTGGTGGAACACGCGATCAAGATCCGCTGCGGACAGGGAGTGAAACACCATGAATACGATCATCAGAATCCAGAGCCGGGGACATTGCCACATTTTCTTCATTGTGCCCCTCCTCAAAAGCCCGGGGTAATGCCCAGGAAACGGAACCATGTCATGCCGGCCAGTACCAGCAGAACCACCCCAATGGTGCATAATACCAATCCATACAGGATGTTGTGCACAGCAGAGTATTGCCCGGTTGTAAACAGAATAACATTGGGTTTTGCATTGATCGGCAGACCCACCACCCAGTCAATCGTGAACGCAGCCGGCAATGCCAGCCACAGCGGGTTGTAACCCAGTTGCTGGGCAAGGGCAATGACAAATGGAATCATGATAATGGTCCGCATGGTTTTACTGGTAAAAAACAAGTGCGCATACATGTTAATGGCAATAACGATGGTGTACACGACCCAGAAATTCACATCCTTTCCCATGTTGATGGACATGAAAATCTGCTCCATCACCCATTTGGCTGCGTGGGTGTGGTTCAATGCAAGACCACCCGCGTAGGCGCCTGCACTGAAGATCATCAGGTGCCAGGGAATGTCCGCTTCGTTCCAGTCCAGGATCCCGATCTTGGGCAACAGTGTCACCACGGCACCAACCACAGCCGCCATCACAGCGTTGATCTCAAAACCGAACCAGGCCATGTGATACCGGTCTGTAATCCATAAGAAGATCACGGCTCCGAAGATGACCGCGCCTTTCTTCTCCGCAAACGTCATGGGGCCCATATTCCGCAATTGGTCCTTCAAAATCTCGATGCCGCCGGACAGGTGAGGCCGTTTGTCTTCTTCTTTCAGTTTCAAAAGAAACTTCGGCCCGATATACCAGATGGCCATCATGGCCAGGATGGCTATGGGCAGATTGGCAAACATCCAGTCCGTGTAATAGACCCGCTGTCCGGACATGGAAAAAATGAATGCCAGTGCAATGAGATTTGCCGTGCTGCCGGTCATGAATCCGGATGAGAAAACGTTGATGCCCATCAGGTTCTGGAGAAACAGATTCCGTCCAAAACTATTGGGATGATCCCCGGTGGACCCATAAATTGACGCGACCACCATCATGAGAGGCAACGTCATTACCGCCCTTGCCGCCGTTGCCGGAATCAGCGGCGCCAGGAACAGCTGGAGCAGAATGAACGCAAACAGGATCGGCATCGCCCGTTTTCCAAACTTCACAATCAGGTGAAGCGCCATCCGCTTCGCAAGCCTTGTCTTTACCAGGATGGAAGAAAGAACAAATGCCATGATATTCAGCCAGATCACATCAAAACCAAGAACACCCAGCACCTTTTCCTGATCCCATCCATTGGTAAATACCAGAAACACCATGAGCACAAGTGACGTCACATGGGTGGGCACCGGTTCGGTCACCCACCATACCAGCGCCAGAGCAAAACTGGCCAGGACGGCTTGCCCTGCCCCGGTCAAACCTGTTGGTGTACTCATATTGTAAATCAGAAGAAAGATGATGATTCCGATCGGGAATCCCAGGTATTTCATCCACCGTTCACTGGTGCTGGGCTCCTTCTTGGGAATGACCGAAAGCCGGTGTTTCTCCAGGTCCAGCATATCTTCCAGACGCTCACCGTTGTTCATTGGGGTATTCCGGACGGAACTGTCATGCGTCATCGTGTTTCACCTTCTTGAATTCAGGTTTATACCCTCCGGAATCCACTACTTCCATGTACTGTAAGGCTCTTTCATCAGCATGGAATTGTAGTAGCGCACATCTCCCGTAACTTCTTCGCCCAACCATTCGGGCCGGTCAAACGTTTCTCCTTCATGTGCCAGTTCGACTTCCACCAGTACCAGGCCCTCATTGTCACCGAAGAACTGGTCGATTTCGAACAGGTGCTGACCCACGTTCACCCGATGACGGATCTTGTCAATGACCCCCGGTTCACAAATGCGCAACAAATCCTTTGCTTCGGATACCGGAATCTTCTGTTCCCACTCAAACCGACTGGCACCGGTTTCATTCCCGATTCCCTTGATTGTCAAATAGCCGCTCTCACCCTTGATCCGAACCCGGACCGTCCGCTCCGGAACGGATGAAAGGTACCCCTGCACAATCCGTACAGCATCCCCTTCCGGAATATCGTTGCCAACTTTGAATAGGAACTTTCTTTCAATTTCCTGAGACACGCAACCCTCCCATCTCGCTTTCTGTGATGATTTTTGAATGAGCAGAAAAGAGGGGGGAAAATCCCCCCTGTCAACATGAAAAGAGGTCTGCGACTAGAAAAGATACTGGAAACGGAAAGCCAGGATGGTGTGATCATCATCTCCCAGGAAGTCGCCATCCCCGTCCGCGTATTCGTCATTGTCTACCCGAATGACGTTGAGAACCAGCTTCACATGCTCATTTGCGTACCAGTTGGCACCCAATGTAATGTGTTTCGCTTCGCCACCGGTAATACCCGCGTCAAAATCATTCAAGTTCAGGTTACTGTACCGAAGTGCCAGTTCAAATGCACCCTTCTTGCTTCTGGGGTGAATCGAACCGAACTCACCACTTGTGTTGTCATAATTCCGGTTCTCTCCGGTGACGAACCAACTCACAAAGCCATAGAAGCCATCAAAGCTGGCATCCACTTCACCTTCAAACCGGTTGTAGTCAGCTTTCATATATTCAGCCTGGAAGGAAAACGGACCACGCATGTATGCAAACTCAACGCCCGTCAGACTGAAGTCGTCCAGATCCTTTACCTTGGCGTAAGTATATCGATCCATGAGATGAAGCTCACGGCCACGGACCTTGATGCTGTCTTCCGTTGCTCCCGGTTTCAGGTTGGCATGGGAAACGCCAAGATGCATGACATTCTCATCAGACAGAATCGGGTTGAACACAAAGCGCGCGGCATAGCCATACTGTTCATTCTCACCTTCATCTTCACCGGTGCCCGGCTCCTGACCGTAAACGCCCGCATGTGCTGTCCAGTTCTTTCCCCAATGGTTCACACTGAGGCCGATATTCCGAGAAGGAACGAAAGCATTGAGCAGACCGCGTTCCATGAAAGTGGTCCAGCGTGAGGTGGTGACGTCATCAAGCGTGATCGGCATCTTCTGGTTACCGAACTTGATGATGGTGTCTTCGATGCCAATATACGCGCCCCAGAAATCCTTGATTTCCAATTCATTGTCTGCCAGGTCAAAATCAAACTCACCCGCCCAGACACCATGCACAATTGTCTTGATTGCAAACCGAGCACGCCGCGTTTCCAGGCCATTGGCAATTCCGTCGCTATCAGCGCCCTGAATATATCCACCGTCAATCATGATTCGGCCGTCTAACCACAGCTTGAAATCATGGTCTTCAGACTCCATGACAAAATACCCTTTGTCATGGAACACAGCCATCTCTTCCTTTTCACCAGCAACAACCGTTCCCCAGCAGGCACTGAGAGCCAGCAACAGAACTGCACAGAGTTTCAAAGACTTCATTGAGACCTCCCCAATTTCGATTCAATCTTCGCCCAATCCGGTCATTACCTGTTCGGGCTGATTCCCTTTCCTTTTCCAAATTCCGTGCCACAATCCACCAATAACACCAACCTCTACTAGAATCGTACGTTACGCTCAGCCAAGCGGAAAACTCACCCAATATTAGCGAAATTTCGTCACAACGCAACGATTTTTCGCTGACTTTCTATCGATATTTCGCTAAAATCGGCACAGTGGGGTGTTGACTGGTGCATGAAAGTGCATTAATACGGTTCGCAGATTTCGAACATCGAAGTGGGAACAGATGTTGCATTCTCCGTCAACTGCAGACATCTCCAGACAAGGGGAAGCCACATGGCCAAGCGAACAATCATCATTTCAGCAGTCGTCATCGCGGGGATTAGTTTTCTCCTGATTATGCTATACCACCTGGCGCTTCGTTTACCGACAACGAATCAGATGTCGGAATACGCCTCACAGGAGCCCGCGGACGATCGACCTGTGGTTTTTGTCGGTGTGGTCTCCCGATTTGCCCCTTCTCTGATTTTCAGGGGATATCAGCCCATCATGGATCATTTGAGCCATACGACCCCGTACCGGTTTGAACTGAGACTGAAACCATCCTATTCAGAAACCATTGATGATCTGGTGAACGGGAACACGGATATCGCCTTCATTGGCAGTCTTATTTATGTGTCGGCAAACAGGGACCACGGTATCGTCCCCATCCTGGCACCCCTCAATGCAGAACACCGTCCCATTTCCCGTGCTGTTGTGATCGCCCGAGCAGATGCCCACATCCCGGATTTGTTCTCTCTGCCTGCATCAACTATCGCCCTTCCCTCAGACCACTCATTCTCCGCCAACTGGTTTACATCCCTGATGCAACACCAGAATGCCGGACAATCATCCACCGCCCTTTCCTTCGATAATTTCAGTTATCACCACTCTGTTGTTTTCAAGGTGCTGAAAGGAGAGTACGAGGCCGGGGTCGTGAAGGAGTGGATCGCAAGTGAATACGAAGACAGGGGGATCCGAATCCTGATGCGCTCACCGGAAATACCCGCCTCACCCATCGTTGTGCGAAAGAACCACAATCCGGCCATTACAGAATCCTTCATCCGCTCTCTGTTGTCTGTAGACCCGGCGGATATCTCCAAGACAACTGGTTGGGACAGGGAGTTCGTCCATGGGTTCACCCGGGTGACCCATGCGGATTATGCAAACCTGGCAGCGATGATCAGCCAGTTTGAAAGGAAACAGCCATGAGTCAGCATAGAAACAGCCTGAAATGGAAACTGATGGTGCGAGTGGGCACGGTCGTCGCAGCAGTGCTGATCATTCTTGCGGTTGTCGTGTTTGTCAAATGGCGGGCATTGATCATTCAGAAACAAACCACGACCGTCACATCCATCACAGGGGCCTTTTCCGTCTTCGTGATCAACACATTGATCTACAGCGATTCAATCTATATCGAAAAGGAATACCTGCTGGACACTTATATTCTGGACTTCATGAGAGACAACAAATCGGTTCAATATGCGGTGGTTCAGGATTCCCTGGGCAACACGATTGCCGCCAGTGACTACAACTTCAAGGCGGAAACCATCGCTGTTGCGCACGGCACTGAAGAATTGCATCCGTTTGTGTCATTCATTAAAAGCCCGAAGCACAATTGGGTTGTTGAATGCCGCTATCCACTGCGCACGGGGGGTAAAGCGTGGGGAACACTTACCATGGGTTTTGACGCTACAGATACGCGCAAGGAAATTGCCACCATGTTCAAAGCAGCCGTTCTGTTACCTGTTCTGATCACGTGCATGGTATTGACCATGATGTATATCCTGATCGGGGGACTCACGCACTCCCTGACACAGTTGACCCAACACGTGGAAACCATGGACCTGGAAAGCCATCATGATATCCAGCTGGAAACAGATAATGACGAAGTCGGCATACTGGCCGATGCATTCAACCGGTTTCAGAAGCGTCTTACCACTTCACGCCTGGCGTTGATTCAGGCACAACGCCAGGTATTTCACGCGGAAAAACTGGCGTCCATTGGTCGACTTGCATCGGGTGTTGCCCACGAAATCAACAACCCACTTAACGGGATCAAGAACTGTCTTTATGTAATCCGACAGGAGAAAACGGAATGCAACCAATCGCGGAAGTATCTGAACCTGATGAACGAAGGGCTGGAACACATCGAGCTTGTGGTACAGAAATTGCTTGGTTTCTCTCGGAAGGAGTCATCCCAACGTTGTCCGATCAATCTGAACGATAACCTATGCACGGCCCTGGACCTGATCGCATACCGGCTGAGCCGACAGAACATCCAACTGGAACAGGACTTCGACCCTGATCTGTCACCTGTCATGGGAATTCCGCTGCAACTCCAGGAAGTGTTCATGAATCTGCTGCTCAACAGTTTTGACGCCGTGTCAACTGACGGTCTCATCCGGATTCAGACTCGAATGGAGAACACCGATGTTGTCATCACCATATCCGACAACGGATCCGGCATTTCATCGGATCATCTCGAAACCATTTTTGAACCCTTTTTCACCACCAAGGACCCCGGCATTGGCACCGGTCTGGGCTTGTCAGTTGCCATGGACATTGTGCATGCACACCAGGGGACGATCCATGTGGAGAGCCAGCTCGGCACAGGTTCCACATTCACGTTGACCTTTCCGGGGGTATCCATATGAAAATTCTGCTGGTTGAAGATGAAAGAATAACGCGAATCACGCTGACGGACACATTAATCCTTCACGGGCACGACATCACGCCCTGTGAAACGGGTTTGAAGGCACTGGAGCTTCTGAAAACAGAGCGTTTCCATGTTGTTATCACCGACCTTCGCCTTCCCGGAACAAATGGGCTCGAAATATTGAAGGCCGTAAAAGCCAAGCAGAACGACACAGAAGTCGTCATCATGACTGCATATGCGACCGTTGAGACTGCGGTTGAAGCACTCAAGCTCGGCGCATACGATTACATCACGAAACCGTTTGATCCGGATGAACTCCTGAATATTCTTGCCCATATCGAAAAGCTCCATATCGTACTTGAAGAAAATATAAAGCTCAAAGACCAGATCCGGACGCTGGAAGGGACAACCCTTATTGGCAACTCAATGATCATGAAGCAGGTTCAGGACACAATTCGGATGATTGCACCCAGGGACTGCACGGTACTCATCCAGGGAGAGAGCGGTACCGGGAAGGAGCTGGCTGCCCGAGAAATTCATCGCCAGAGCGAAAGAACGGATGCGCCATTTGTACCTGTTAACTGCGCAGCAGTGCCTGCACCGTTGTTCGAATCCATACTCTTTGGGCATGAAAAAGGATCTTTCTCAGGAGCTGACAAACGCCACCATGGATACGTGGAAAGAGCCCACAGAGGCACCCTGTTTATTGACGATATTGATGACTTCCCCCTGGAACTGCAAGCGAAGCTCCTCCGGACGATCCAGGAAAGAGAAGTTGAACGTCTGGGCGCTAGCCAGCCAGTTTCCGTGGACATCCGCATCATCTGTGCGACAAAGGTAGACCTGATGGAACTTGTCAATCAGCAGCGTTTTCGGGAAGATCTTTACTACCGTCTCAACGTCGTACCAGTAATTCTCCCCCCGCTACGCTCCCGCCGAGAGGACATCCCTGTGCTTGCCAATCATTTTCTACAGAAATATGACGCTGATGAAATCGTGAAATCAAGGATGTCCGAAATTGCACCGAAATTGCTGTCTTACCACTGGCCTGGAAACGTCCGTGAACTGGAAAACGTGGTTCAGCGCCTGATCGCGTTGCCACACCTGAATGATCTCCGATTGGTGCCGCAAATACCGCCCGGCATGCAACACACCGAACCGGGCAACGGACAACAAGCTGAACCTGATATGGAATCGGACACAGCAAACGCCTCTCCATACCGTCAATTTGCACGGCAGGCGGACATTGCCATCATTCAGAAAGCCCTTCAAGAGGCGGGCGGCAACATCAGTATCGCAGCCCGAAAACTCCAACTTCCCCGCAGTACACTCCGCAGCAAGATGTTCAAGTATGGGATAGAGCCCAAAGGATCTTGACCATCCTGGCAGCATGCAAAAAAAACGCCCGGCAATTGCCGGGCGTTCCGTTGTCCATGGTGAATAATGATTACTTGTGGAACGTTTTCAGGAAATGTTCCACTTCGTCGATCCCACCCTG
>CAZDKZ010000012.1:38120-44059 GCA_964506215.1 uncultured Holophagae bacterium | reverse complement strand
CAAGGATGATTCCGGCAGACGTCTGGTGACCGGCGTTTATTGTTGTAATGGACATCCCCTGGTCACATCGGACAATCCCAGTATAGACGGTTTGCAAACCATCCGGCTCCGTGCCATGACAGAAAGCGGCCACTCAGATATCTATCTCAGTCCCATCCAGGGAGATGGACGAATCGTTGGTGGTGAGCACTTCAGCAAAGGCGAGTTACTGAATCTCAGTTGTCCCCGTTGCGGTGCGGCTTTTGAAGTTTTGGCTCCCTGCTACTGCCGGAACGGTGTGTTCGTGGCCCTGTATTTGAACCCGGATTGCCGGCACCGTGAGTCTGTTGTTGTCTGCAACAGCTGGGGCTGCAAACACTCGTTCATCAAGCTGGAGAGCAGCATTCTGCTCAGTGGTGATTCATGCGGGTCGTAATGCTGCTGTTGTTCATGTTCACATCCGTTGCCGGTTGTACGGAACAGGATCCGGAGCGCTTCGGGTCCGTAACCCTGCCGGACGGGTTCGTGGTGTCCGTGGAATTGGCCCGGACACCCATGGCGCAGGCCAGGGGGCTCATGTTCCGGAAACACCTGCCCCTTGATCAGGGTATGCTGTTTGTTTATCCGGAACCGGCCGTTCGTGGTATCTGGATGAAGAACTGTTTCTTTGCACTGGACCTGATCTGGTTGTCCGGAGACGGAAAAATCCTCCATATCGAAGAAAACGTCCCGCCATGTGATTTGCCGGAAGAAGACTGTCCCAGCTATACACCCTTCCTGTTATGTCACTATGTCCTGGAATTGAATGCGGGTGCTGTCAAGACCCATCAATTGAAAACCGGTCAGCAGCTGATCCTCACCTTTGACGGTAAATCCATTCCCCCCGTTTCATCACGTCCGTAATCCGGTTCACCCCGAAGTTGTACACCATGAACTTGTAGGACGGTGCATCCATGAACAGCAGGTCCGCCTGTTTTCCGGGATGGATGGATCCGGTTTGTTCGTGTAAGCGCAGGGAGTAGGCACCATTGATGGTGGCAGCATTAATGGATTCTTCTATCGTCAACCCCATTTTCAGGCAGGCAATGGTCACAATCAATGGCATGGCATGGGTATGGGAGGATCCGGGATTGAAGTCGGTTGAGAGGGCCAGGATTCCACCGCGGTCTGCAATCTTGCGGCCCGGCGCATAGTGGTCGGACCGAAGGAAGAACGTGGTGCCCGGCAACATGACGAACACAGATCCGGCCGCGACCATCCTGTCAATACCCTCGTCTGAAACGTGAACCAGGTGGTCTGCGGAAAGCGCATTCACTTCAGCAGCTAATTCAGCTCCGCCCAGTGGTGTCAATTCGTCGGCATGCATGCGCACCTGGAATCCCAACTCTATTGCTCGTGTCAGGATGTGCCGGGATTCTTCGATGTCAAACACCCCGGTTTCGCAGAAAATGTCACAATACTCGGCAATCCCCTGTTCTTTGACTGCGGGCAGCATTTCATCGCAGATCAGGCGAATGAATGCGTTCTTGTTGTCACGGTATTCCAGCGGCACCTCATGTGCGCCCATAAATGTTGTTCGGATGTCCACGTTGTAATTGTCCTGCAATTTACGGATCACCCGAAGCTGTTTCAATTCGGTCTCGGTATCCAGGCCATAGCCACTCTTGATTTCAAACGTGGCAACCCCATGGGCGATCATCCGTTCCAGGTTTTCAGCAGACTGCTCGTAAAGGGCGTCTTCAGCCGTTTCCCTTGTCTGTCTTACCGTACTGTTGATCCCGCCGCCCATTTGCGCAATTTCCATGTAGGATTTCCCCATCAGACGGAGGTTGAACTCATCTTCACGGGTTCCTGCAAATACGATGTGGGTGTGGGGGTCGACGAAAGCCGGCATGACGATCCGGTTTTCCGCGTCGATCTTTCGGGTGTCTGACGGTTGCGGGGTGCCTGCCGGGACAATGGCTGCAATCCGGCCATCGACAACATGTATGGCATGGTCCTCCAGTACGTCCAGTTTTCTGAGCATTTCCCCGGTGGCAAAGTCCCGTGCAACCGGCGTTACAATCTGCCGGATGTTGGTGATCCAGAGATTGGTCATGATTCGTCTTCCGGTTCCCGGTTCAGCTCGATGGCATCCATGGCGTCCAGGAATCCCCTTGTTTTGTTGAGGACATCTTCGATTCCTTTGCGCAGGGATTCACGCGAGCGGATCAGGTCTTCAATTTCAGCATGGATGTCTTCCATCCGCCGATAGGCGTTTGCCACGATCCGTTCCGCCTGGAGTTCGCTTTCCCGAACGATAATATCCGCTTCCTTCATGGCATTGCGCTGAACATCCTCTTTGGTTTCCTGGGCCAGAAGCATGGTGTCCTTGAGAATGCGTTCCCGCTCCTTCAAATCAGACAGGGATTCTTTCAGGTGTTCGACTTCCTTCCGTAACGATTCGTTTTCGGCTATCAAAGAGGCCATGTCTTCCGAGATCAGGTGAAGAAAGCCGGCGACCTCTTCAACTTCATAACCGCGAAGGGACTTTGAAAATGTTCGGTTGGTGATGTCCATCGGCGTAAATCGCATCGGTTCCTCCTTAAGAAACGGACAACTGGATCAGGGTTCTGGTCACAAACAGACGCAGGAACCACAGGAAAAAGATGAGCACCAGTGGTGACAGGTCGACCGCCCCTGCACGAACGATCGGGAACAACCGTCTGATCCGGTTGGTAACCGGGTCCACCACCGATGCCAGGAACTGGACGATCGGGTTGCGGGGGTCCGCGTGAACCCAGGTGACAAGGGAACGGATAATCACAATCCAGATATAGGCTTCAACAACCAGGTCAAATACCCGTGCCAGGGCATACAGAAAATTATTGGCGATGAGCATATCGTTCTCCAAATATTGCGGTGCCGATTCGGATGTAGGTGGCACCTTCGCGAATGGCAACTTCAGCATCATGGGTCATCCCCATGGAAAGTTCATTCAATGGGGCGTCCTTGAATACCGTTCGATTCAGACGGTCACGCAGTTGCCGCAGCTTCCGGAAATAGGGCGCGGCTTCCTCCGGGTCATCCGAAAACGGCGGCATGGTCATCAGGCCAACCAGTTTCAGTCCCGGCAGTGTCCGGATAGTGGTCGCGGTCTCGTCCAGGTCTGCAGGCAGAATACCGGTTTTCGTGGGTTCGTTGGTGAGTTTCACCTGCAGGAACGCAGTCATTGCTTTTTCTTCCCGCTCCATTTCAGTGCTGAGGGCACGGGCCAGTCCCACACTGTCGAGAGAATGGATGACGTGAAACAGACGGGCCGCGGGGCGGACCTTGTTCCGCTGCAAGTGGCCGATCAGATGCCAGGAAAGTTCCGGGTTGGCCAGTTCACGGGCTTTGTTGACGGCTTCCTGGACCCGGTTTTCTCCAAAGTGTTTCAGGCCGGCTGCCGCTGCCTCAACAACAGCAGAAGCGGGCTGGGTTTTGGATACAGCAACCAGTTGAATATCAACCGGGTCCCTGTCCGCTTGGCAGGCTGCGGAATGGATCCGCCTCTGTATGGCCTCCAGGCGTTCAGCAATCGTCTTCATCCGGTTTGATCACAAGTATGCGCTGGCAATTGTCGCAGATGAACAGGGTATCCGGGTTCCGTTTCATTTCGTGTATCTGCTGGGGCCGGATCTTCATGTTGCATGCGGAGCAGCATTCGGCCTGAACAGTTGCCACGGCAATTCCACCCCGCCGGGAAGCGATCTGGGTGAATTTTCGCATGAAGGATGCAGGGATGCTTTTCTGAACGTTCAGCATATCCTTTTCCAGCTGTGCTTTCCGGGACGTCTTTTCCTTGTTTTCCTGGTTGAATTGCTGAACGGCTTCCGCGTACGTTTCTTCCAGTTTAGCAACCGATGTTTCCAGAACCTTGAATTCCTCCTCCTGTTTTTGAACGGATTCCATCAGGGTCAGGATCAGGGTTTCGGTTTCCTGGATCTCCCGCTTGGTGGAATCGATTTCCTTCAAGACGGCGGAATATTCTTTCTGGTTGGAAACTTCCATCAGGTCATGTTCATACTTTTCCAAATTTTCCTTGCACATGACCAGGTAGCTTTCCTTGTTCTCCCTGCGCTCCCTGTTTTCACGCAACTGTTCGCTGACCCGTTCTGTCGCGGTCCGGGTCTGTTTCAGTTCCCGGGCCAGCTTTTCCACGGACTCCGGATACGTTGACAGGGCATGGTTCAGTTGTCGGATCTCCAGGATCATTTCCTGATAATCACGCAGTTTGCTGAGCGTTGTCTTCAAACCCACCTCCGAAAAATAAAAAAGGTGTTCTAACTTCTGCTAGAACACCTTCTGGTCTCTCGGTTTTACCGATTTCATATGTTCGTCAATCAAAATTCATCACCTCATTGGTGGGCCCACCAGGAGTCGAACCTGGGACCATCCGGTTATGAGCCGGGAGCTCTGCCAACTGAGCTATGGGCCCGACGGGATATATGCAACATCCAAAAATCATTATAACAACTCGGACGACTGCTTCCTACCCCAAACTTGATCAAGAATCGCCATGGGGACGATATCGTTTCACCCGGATTCGTTCCATGGTTACAAGTCCACCGGAAACCATTTCATTGAGGATCGGGAGAAATGTCTGCAGCCGTTCCTCCGTATCCACCAGTTCCACCACCATGGGCATGTCTTCAGAAAGGCGCAGCACCTTGGTGGTGTGGATGCGACTGGAAGCGCCGTATCCCATGACACCCCGCATGACCGTGGCCCCCGCGATATTCAATTCCCTGGCTTTCATTACCAGGGCTTCATACAGAGGGACATGTCCGTGCATGTCCTGTTCGCCGACATAAATGCGGAGCATCACAGCGTCTTCCGGTAAGTTCATGTGTCCCTCCATGTTATGAAAGCCATCGCAGGATCAGTCGAACACTGACAAATCCTGCCAGAACCAGCACCAGCCCGAAGGCGACGCTGATGACCTGGTTGGCAACAGCCAGCCGGATTTCTCCGTCCCGGATCAGGTTCAATGTTTCCAGTGAAAATGTAGAAAACGTCGTGAATGCGCCCAGCAGGCCGGTCATGACGAAGAGTCTGAATTGGGGAGACAGGAGCGTGGTGTTGGACAGTTCCCAGATGATGCCGATCAGGAAACAGCCTGCCAGGTTGACCGTGAGCGTGCCCCAGGGAAACAGGGGACCGGAGATCCGATGTATCCACTCGCCAACGCTGTACCGGAGAACAGCCCCGATACCGCCCCCGAGTGCGACCGCCAGAAGTTGTTTCATGCTGTTGACCTCCCCGTTCTTCGGGGATCATCCTACAGGATATGAATAACTTGTGCAATGCTCGGATGGCGGGATACGGGACAAAAGTTAGGGTTGACAGCCAGCAGAATGACCGCTATACTGTCGCCCGGATGTGCCCATAGCTCAACTGGATAGAGCGTTTGGCTACGAACCAAAAGGTTGGGGGTTCAAGTCCCTCTGGGCACACCATTTTCACTTTGCATACCGGAACAACTTTTCATTATTCACAACTTATCGGACACATTGAGGGACTTGAAGCGGAACGAGCGCCGCCAGTGGCGGATAGCGGCCGACATCGGCCGCGGCAGCGAGTGGAGGGGAGCCGACGCAGGAGCGCGTACATGCGCGCGACGTAGTGGGCAAGTCCCTCTGGGCACACCATTTTCACTTTGCATACCGGAACAACTTTTCATTATTCACAACTTATCGGACACATTGAGGGACTTGAAGCGGAACGAGCGCCGCCAGTGGCGGATAGCGGCCGACATCGGCCGCGGCAGCGAGTGGAGGGGAGCCGACGCAGGAGCGCGTACATGCGCGCGACGTAGTGGGCAAGTCCCTCAGGGCACACCATTTTCCCTCCGAAATCCCGATAGCCACTTCTACTCCAAAACCCCATGCACAATCCATCGCTGCGTTGTCCTCCTTCGGTCATTGCTCGACGTAGCC
>CAZDKZ010000012.1:0-38020 GCA_964506215.1 uncultured Holophagae bacterium | reverse complement strand
CAAGATCAGAGCGGGTAGAATGGGGATATTTCCATCAATAGACAGGAAAACCGGGTCGAAAGTGAACCCTGTACCCATCACCTTCCGGATCATGCAGCTTTCCCCCTTTTCAGTGGTAACCTGTTCTGATATACTTCAATTGAATCAACAAATAGCTACCAACTCATTTTGTTTTTCAAGGAGAAGCAAATGATACAGTTAGATGTCAAAGAGCTTCCGGAACATGCGGGTGTACTGATTGGTGTGACCGGCAAAATCGACACCCAGGGAACCGAGACACTGCGTGAACAGGTTCGCGAGTATCTGGATGATGTCAATTTGAAGCATATCGTCATCAGCCTGGAAGAATGTGACTTCATCACGTCCGTGGGGCTGGGGATGCTGGTCGGTGCCCACAAGAAAGCCAACGGTCACGGCAAGCGATTGCATTTTATCAGTCTTCACAAGAATATTGAGAGTATCTTCCGGATCACAAACCTGTATTCGTTCTTCAGCGTTTCAGAGAACCTTGACCAGGTCTGGGGAGGATGATCCGCACAGCCGTCATCCCGGCGGCAGGCCTGGGGACCCGTTTTCTGCCTGCAACCAAAGCGGTACCCAAGGAAATGATTCCCATCATTGACAAGCCCACGGTGCAGTATATTGTGGAGGAAGCCGTGCAGGCCGGGGTCCGTCATATCGTGTTCATTACCGGTCGTAACAAGTCCGCCATTGCGAACCATTTTGACTATCAGCCGGAACTGGAACGGCACCTGAGGGAAAAAGGGAAGGAAGAAGAACTGGCATCTGTTCGCTGTATGGTCGAAGGGGTGGCTTACTCATTCATTCGCCAGAACGAACCCCGGGGACTGGGACATGCCGTGCTGTGTGCCCGACATGTGATCGGTGAAGATGAACCGTTCGCGGTGATGCTGGGTGACGATGTAATGGTGAGTTCCGAACCGGTACTGGGCCAGATGATCCATCAGTATGAGCAGATCGGTGCGCCGTTGATCGCACTGGAAGAGGTTGCGCCCGATGCGGTGAACCGGTATGGCATTGTCGATGGTGTGCAGATGGGACAGCAGCTGTTCAAATTGTCTGAACTGGTGGAGAAGCCATCCATTGGTGAATCACCATCCAATCTGGCCATTATGGGCCGGTATATTCTGGACCCCCGGATATTTGAATTGATCGAGCAGACCGGTTCGGGTGCAGGGGGCGAGATCCAGTTGACCGATGCACTTCGTCAATATCCGGAAATTTATGGATTCAAGTATTCAGGAAAACGGTATGATGCCGGAAACAAGCTGGAGTTTTTGAAGGCCGTGGTGGAATTCGCCCTGGCCAGGGATGAATTCCGGGATCCGTTCCGGGCGTATCTCAAGTCATTGGATCTGTAACGCCGGCATAGCAGATCATCCTAAATCATGATGAGCATGGCCGCGCCAGAACCCATATCCGGTATTCATTGCAGGAATTGAACTCATTTGCGAGAAACAACGTACCATACAGAGGCGGCATTGCAGGAACTGGTGATGATGCTGTAAGCGTGAGTGCGGGACCCTGCCTGTTGCAAAATCAGGTCTCGCTGTTAGAATATTCAGGACAACGGAATTTGTGGAGGCGTGCAGAAAAAAATGAAAGCATTCAAGAAAGGCCCGTTTCGCGACTACTTCGAGACCATCCTGATTGGCCTCCTGGCAGTGACGTTTGCCAAGACGTTCGTGTTTCAGCAGTTCAAAATTCCCACCTCATCCATGGAAGATTCGTTGCTGATCGGGGATCACCTGGCTGTGAACAAGTTCATGTATGGTCCGGTACAGTTTGACTGGGAGCGGACCATATTTCCCCAACGTGAAATCCGACGTGGTGATGTGATTGTATTCCGGTATCCGCGAACCCCGGATGTGGACTTCATCAAGCGGGCCATCGGACTTCCGGGCGACACGATTGAAGTGATTGACAAGCAGATCTATATCAATGGAGAATCGTTGGCGGAACCGTACAAAATCCACAAAGACAGCTTTACCGTTTACCGGGACGGTCCGTTTCGTATGCGGGATAATTTTGGTCCGGTCAAGGTGCCGCCGGGGCACGTGTTTGCCATGGGTGACAACCGGGACAACAGTGAGGACAGCCGGTTCTGGGGTTTTGTTCCCCGGGAATATGTCCGTGGAAGGGCATTCGTTGTCTGGTGGTCCTATCCGGAAGCAAAGGACGCTTACCGGCAGACCGGACTGGTGCACTTTGTGACGGATGTGGGCAAGAAAATGCTCACGTTTTTCCACAAGACCCGTTGGGACCGTTTCTTCTTGATTATCCGCTGAATCGGCCTGTTTTTGGTCTGTTTGTTTTGCCATTCCCATGGAATCATTTAGAATAATGAAATAGATCCTGAAGAAATTACGGGAGGTCAGATGGGACGGCTGGCGGTTGTCATCGAAGATGAGCCCCGAATCGCTGCACTCGTTGAGACACTCCTGACCCGTGCCGGTTTTGGTGTGTTAATTGCCCATGACGGTGAAGTTGGGTTGCGCATGGTGAAAAAGAACAACCCCGATCTTGTTATCTCAGATATGCTCCTGCCGAAGATGCATGGCCTGGACGTTTGCCGGGCCATCCGGAGCAATGCCCTGCTGTCCCACACAAAGATCATTGCCATGACCGCCGTATATCGAAAAATGAAGGACAGGCTGGAAACCAAGGGCGTACACGTGGACGCCTTTCTGGAAAAGCCATTTGATATGAATGACTTTCTTTCCCATGTCTATCGCCTGTTTCCGGAGCAGAACCGGGGTGCGGTGGAGGAGGAGGAACAGGAAACCGCGATCTTCGGTTCAGAAGAGCTGGTTAAAGCGCGCAATGCGTTTCGCAAGCAGGTACCGGCACTGGTAACCGATATTGCAAAGGTCTGGCAGCAATACCAGGATACTCCCGGTGACAAACAGAAGCTGCACCAGTTGCACCAGGCGGTACGGGGTCTCACCGGAGCGGCATCCCTTCATGGCTTTGCCGACTTCAGCCGCTATGCGGCCCGTATGGAGCATGTGATTAATGCCATTCGTGAGAACGACGGGAACATGATCCAGACCCAGGGCATGGAGATCCAGAACCTGCTCCAGCGGCTGGCCCTTGATCCCGAGGTGAACATGGGCAAACCCATTTCACTCCCCGGTGAATCCAAGAACCAGACGTCTGAGTCCGTTGAAGGACGGGTTCAGCATCGGGCAACGGTCTGCCTGTACTCGGATCGTGACCAGACGGTCAATCTGCTGGCCGCCGGACTGGAATTCTTCAAGATCCGGGTGGTCCGCCTGGAAAATGCAACGGATCCGGTCCCCGAAGGCATCCAGTTACTCGCAGTGGACCTGTCCGGACCGGATGGATATGGTGAACTGCTGCAGAACATTGAACAATACCGGTTGCAGCAGGACGAACAGACACGGATCGTGGCATTCGGTTGTGATGATTGCCAATGGGACCAGATGTTGGGCGAATTGATCCATCACGGGTGCTGGCAGGTTCTGAAAGGCCCGGTGGACGGATATACGATTGCAGAAATGCTACTGAAGGAGGCCTTTGTTCATCGTGATCCCTACAGGATCCTGATCCTGGATGACCAGTCCATGGGTGAGCATTTTCAGATCATGCTGCAATCCAACGGTATTTTGACAGATGTGCTGAATGATGCGGAACGGATTCAACTTCACATGGCTGAGTTCCGGCCGGACCTGGTGCTGATCGGGGAGGGTCTGGGGAACCTGACTTCGGTCAGCCTGATCCGGGTTGTGCGAAACTTTGCGCCGGATCTGCCCGTGGTCGCGGTAGTGGATAAGGAAACACCGGAAATGATTTCGCAGGTGATGGCCGGCGGTGGTTCGGACGTAATGCCCATGGGGATTTCAATGGATCGCATGGCACTGAGCCTGACCTCTCGAATGGCTTGCTGCCGGTTGAACAGGATGCAACAGGATCGTGATGCCGCATCCGGCGCAGACCGTTTTCCGCTTTTCCTGGAGAAGCTGGAGGAAGAATTGAAATGGGCGCGACGATCCAATCGACCGATGACGGTAGCCATTGCCGGACTGGATGAGATTGGCAATCTGAACCGACAGTATGGTATCGCGTTTACCGACAGGATGGTTCGCGCGTGGGTAGACATGGTCCGATTCCTGGGGGGAGAAGACGGTCTTGTGGGACGTGTGGGTGGGAATCGGCTGGGTATCTGTTTTCCGAAAAAGAGCGAAACCGAAACCGCAAAACTGGTGACCGAACTCAAAAACAGATATACGAATACACCATTTCTTCATGCATCCGGCGCGTTGACAGGTTCGTTCAGCATCGGTTTAATCACGGCTACCGGCAGTTGGAATGCCATGGAGATGTTTGAAGAAGGCAGGAAACTGTTCTACAAGGCGCAGGAAGGCGGGGGCAACCGGATTCTGTCACGAAGTGCGTCAAACTGAAATACCAGAGACCATCAAAATTTCGACACACCTCAAAAATATGAACAGTCATTCATCTATTTTTTCACACTGCCGCGTGTTGTATTTCTAACGTAAACAAAATAAGTGAAAAAATCCACTCACTGGTATGGCAAAAAAATAGTTGCCTCGTCTCTTGTGTGCCTATTTTTTATTGATTTGTGTAAAATTTTTGTGATAAACTTCCTTCAATTACCACAACTGATTGGAGGTGGGTAAACCAACGTTAGGCGACGTCTGTACTGGGCGGGACGCCGATCTATTTTTTTGCGGGAGGTTACATGAAAAGGGTACTGTATCTTGGACTGATGGTCGTGCTGCTGGCAGGACTGCTTTCCTGTGCGAAAAGCATGCACACAGAGGAAAACGAGTCTCAGCCGCTGGCAACATTTGTCACGGCGCTGTTCGATCCAACCGCAGCGATCATTCCTTTTCCCAATGATCTGCTGATGGATCGCACCACGGGCACAGTCAACATTCCCAATCCGGATGGGTTGGATGTGATTGCAAGTGTGAATACCTTGCACGGTTTTTCAACGACTTCGGCCATGACGTTCTACCTGGACGGGGCGCCCAACGCGGCTACGGTGAACGCGAACACCATCAAGGTATTTGACGTGACAACCGGTGCAGCCGAGTTCGGTTCCCAGGTTGCCGTGGCATTCATGCCGTTTGACGCGGCCACCGGCTCCATCAGCATGGTGCCCATGGCACCGCTGAAACCCATGCACCGGTATGCGGCCATTATCACAAAAGGCGTGACGGATACCAACGGCACATCCATTGAGCCGTCACAGATCTTCTACCTGGTCCGCAGCGCCAATCCGCTGGTGGACGGGGAAGGCCGTTCTACCACCGCATTGCTGGACGACAGCTCCGCCGCATTGCTGGAAATGCTCCGTCAGAGTATGATCCCGGTATTCGACTTTACGACTGCCGTGGGTATTGCCCGGGACCAGATCGCCCTGGCGTTCACGTTCACCACCCAGCCTACCTACCAGGACATGCTGATCCTCCGGGGCCAGCTGGATGAGATGGCGGCGGTTGCTGCACCGGAACCCATTTTCACCGGCCAGTATCTGGGTGATGCCCTGGTGGGTGCATTCTATGGCAACGTGGAAGCCATGACCGGTATCGCGTTTCCCAACAGCAATATCGGTGGTGTATTGACGGGCGCATTCCCGTCACCGAATTTCATTTCTCATCCGCTGATTGGTTATTTTATGAAGGAAACACCGGCCGGACCGTTCATCAAGCAGTCCGATGAACTGGTGCCGTTTATCCTGACGGTCCCGAAAGGATCGGGTCCGTTCCCGGTGGTGATCTTCCAGCACGGGATTACCAGCAGCAAGATGGCGGCGCTTGCCATCGCGGATACGTTCGCGGCGGGCGGCATGGCCACCATCGCCATGGACCTGGTGCTCCACGGTGACCGGGCCGGCGATTTCATGGACAATGCCACCGGCGACATGGTCCCGGATGGCCAGTTGGATCCCTCGGGAGCACTCTTTGTCAACCTGACTTCACTGCGGACCGGTCGTGACAATTTGCGTCAGAGTGCTGTTGACATGATGCAGCTGGTCCGGATGATTGAAGGCGGTGTGGATTATACGGGCGATTTGTACCCGGATTTGGCACCTGGACATACGACGCTTGTTGGCATGTCACTGGGCGGGTTTATTTCAACGATTGTGCATGCAGTGGAACCGGACATTAAAGTGGCCGTGCTGAATGTTCCTGGCGGTCCGATTTCTCAGTTCCTGGCCACCTCTCCCACTTTCGCTCCGGTAGTGAACGCTGGCCTGGCTGAGAATGGTATCTTGCCGGGTACACCTGAGTACAGTCAATTCTTCCTGCTTGCTCAGACTGTCATTGATTCAGCAGATCCCATCAACTATGCACCCTACGTGCTGGATGGTTCTGTATCAGGTGTGGAAAAATATGCACTCATGCAGGAAGCCATCGGTGACCAGGTAGTTCCCAACGCCACCACCGAAATGCTTGCCCGGGCCATGGGCCCCGATTTCCCCCAGGTGGAACCGGTGGTTGAATCCATTTATGGCATGACAACGGCTTCCGCAGGGGTGGCCAACGGCCTGTACCAGTTCAATACAGCCAATCACAGCTTCCTGTTGAGTCCGGACCCGACAGCGCCGCAGTTCACCTACTGGGGACAGCTGCAGACTGTGAACTATCTGGGCAGCTACCTGTTGACCGGGACGCCGATGATTATTGACCCGACCGCAGCCAAGGGCAATTCCAAGCAGGCGGACACCGCCTCAAGTTGGGCGATGCAGTCCTATCCCATGACCATTAACGCCGAAGCGGCCGTCTACGTGAACTAAGGAGGAAGGAACCATGAAAAGACTCGCAGTATTCCTGATGGTGTGTTCCTGTACCATCGTGGCTTTCGGTTCCGGTTTCCAGCTCAATGAGCATAATGCTTCCGGCGCCGCAATGGGCAATGCATTTACCGCAAGCGTGGACAACGCGTCCGCAATTTTCTACAACCCCGCCGGTTTGTCCTTCCTGGAAGGGACCCATGTAAACTTTGGCGGCACACTGTTGTATCCGCAGTCCAGCTGGACCTCGCTGGACGGAAGTGTGTCAACGGACCAGAAGGACAAGCTGCACCTGGCACCGTCCGTCTACGTGTCCTACCCGGTAACGGAAAAGCTGACCCTGGGTATCGGTTCTTTCAGCCAGTATGGCCTGGAAACCGATTGGCCCCACGGATGGCCGGGCACCCAGCTGGCGGACCGGACAAAGATCCGTACGTTCTTTATTTCGCCCACCGCATCGTATCGGGTGAATGATGACTTTTCATTTGCAGTGCAGCTCAACTATGTGCCGGCAGACGTGCTGATTCAAAAAGGTGTCGGTTTTGTTGATACGATGGCACGGGTTTCCATGTCCGGTGATGGTGACGGTTGGGGCGCCTCCGCGGGTTTCATGTGGAAGATCAGTGATCGCACCAGGCTGGGTGGTTTTTATCGCAGCAGTGTGGACATTGATTTTACCGGTGAAGTGGACTTTGATGACGTTCCACAGCCATTCCTGCCGCTGATGTATGACGGCGGGATTGAAGCTGCTGTTGAATTACCGGAAACATATGGCCTGGGCCTGGCGATTCAGTTGAATGACCATCTGCTGATGGAAATCGGCTGGATGAAGACCGGCTGGTCTTCCTACAGTGACCTGACGGTATATCGTGAAGAAGGCTTTGTCATGACTTCTATTCCCAAGAACTGGGAAGATGTGAGCATGTACAAAGTGGGTTTCAAGTACAATTACAGTGATCGTTTGACCTTGCGTGCCGGCTACATCTATGATGAAACCGGGGCGCCGGATGAAACCCTGGACCCGTCCCTGCCGGACAGCAACCGGAATGACTGGACCTGCGGTTTTGACTATAAATTCAAGGGTTTTACGCTGAGCGGTTATGCCATGTACGTGCATTTCAATTCCCGTACCACGACCGTCCAGGATTTGGGGTTCAATGGAACCTATGAAACGGACGTCATGATCACGGGTTTGAGCATGAACTATCGATTCTGATCGAGATTCCGGGTGGTGTCGGCATCCATGGTGCCGGCACCACCAAGCTTTCCTGAAAGGTTGAGGTATGACGAAGAACAGGATTCTGGTTGTTGACGACAATAAAAACGTGCTGGAAGGATTGAACCTGCTCCTGGGTGAAAAGTACGATACCTTTCTCGCCTTTGACGGTGAGTCCGCACTGGACATTGTTCGAAAGAAAGATGTTGACCTGGTAATTACCGACCTGGTGATGCCGGGGATGAGCGGTATTGAGTTGCTGGAAAAAATCAAACATCTGAAACCGGAAGTGACTGTTGTCATCCTAACTGGACATGGCACCATTGACCTTGCGGTAGAAGCGATCCGAAAGGGTGCTGCCGATTTCATTGAAAAGCCGTTTCAGGTGGACAAAATCCTTATCGACGTGGAAAACCTCCTGAAGATGCGGAAACTGGAAGAAAAGAATCGCGTGTTCCGGCGCAAGCTGATGCTGGAAGAAAGCGCGATTCAGATGGTCTGCGAAAATGATGATGTGCGCAAGATGTTGAAGCGGATCAAAGCCCTTCAGCAGAATGACGCCAATGTGTTGATTACCGGTGAGGCAGGAGTCGGCAAGGAATTGATGGCCAAGGTGATTCATAAACACTCCGACCGCCGGGAATATCCGTTTGTAAAAGTCAATTGCAGTATTGTGAACGAGAGTAACTTTGTGGATATGCTGTGTGGCAGTCAGACGACGGATACGGCCAAGCCTGGGTTGTTCGCACTGGCTGAAGGGGGAACCCTGTTTTTTGACCACGTGGAAAAACTGGATGCGGCTTCCCAGTTGCAACTGGTGGAAATCATGCGGTCCGCGCAGTATCCGGTGGGGGGAGAACTGGAATTCAGGCCGTTGTCCGCACGGTTGATTGCCTCTTCCACGGCCAATCTCACGGAACAGGTGGATACCGGCAAGTTCAACGAGGAACTCTACTATCTGATCAACATCATGGATTTTCACCTGGAACCGCTGCGTCGTCGGCGGGAAGATATCATGCCCATCGCGAACTATTTCCTGGAACGTTTCAGCAATGAGACAAACAAGCGTTTCAAGGGATTTACCATCGAAGTAACAAACATCTTTACCCGGTATGACTGGCCCGGCAACATCCGCGAACTGGAAAACGTGGTGGAGCGGGCGGTATTCAGTGCAGACCGGGTGAATATCGGCGCAAAGTTCCTGCCCGTGGGAATGAAGTACAACAAGCGTTCCCCGGAGATTATTCTCAAGCTGTTTACCGAGCGCATTGAAGAAGCCGAGGAGGCCCTGATCCGTCATGCACTGGACAAGTATAATGGCAACATTATGAAAGCATCCAATGCCATGGGGATCACGCGGGCCACGTTATACAACAAGATCAAACGCTATAAGCTGGAAAAGTGACAGCAACAAGCATTCTCCTGATCGACGATGACCCCGAGATCCTGGAGCTTGTCGGCTCCTTCCTGGAGATGAAGGGATTCCAGGTTCATGCCGCGGAAAGCGGCAGGGCCGGGTTGTCTCTGTTCGAGGAATATCGTCATTCCATGGTTATCACGGACTACATGCTGCCCGATGTGGATGGGCTGGATGTGAGCCGCCAGGTACTGGACATTGATCCGGACTGTATTGTGGTGCTGATCACCGGTCATGGCACCATTGAAAACGCGGTGACCGCGATCAAGTCCGGTGTGTTCGACTATATCCTGAAGCCGTTCGATCTGAAACAGATTGAAGTGGCCGTTCACAAGTCCCAGAAGGCGCTGGAACTCCGGATGGAAAACCGGCGGTTGCGGGAAGCCATTTCCGAAACAGAGGAAGCGGACCAGATCATCGGTAAGGGACGAAGCGTTCAGGAACTGAAGGCACTGATCCGCAGAATCGGACCCACACAGAGCACCGTACTGATTACCGGTGAGAGCGGGACCGGTAAGGAACTGGTTGCCAAGGCCATCCACGCGGCCTCCCCGCGCAGGGAGGGGCCGTTCGTTCCCATCAATTGTGGTGCGATTCCGGATACGCTCCTGGAGGACGAACTTTTCGGTCATGTGAAGGGTGCATTTACCGATGCTGTGGGTGAACGGACGGGGAAGTTTGAACAGGCTTCGGACGGTACACTCTTCCTGGATGAAATCGGCACCATGAGCCTGTCATTGCAGGCCAAGCTGCTCCGGGTTCTTCAGGAACGGGAATTCACCCCATTGGGGAGCGAACAGTCCAGAAAAGTTAATGTCCGGTTGATTGCGGCAACGAATCTGAATCTCCAGGTGGAAATTCGTGAGGGACGTTTTCGGGATGATTTGTACTACCGTCTGAATGTGATACCGGTGGTGCTGGCGCCGCTCAGGGAACGGAAGGAAGACATTGTTGAACTCATTGAATATTTCAACACCCGTTTTTCCAGTCTCATGGGCTTTCCGCCGATCCGGTTTGAATCCCGCTCCATGAAGGCGGTTTACGAATATTCCTGGCCCGGAAACGTACGACAGCTGGAGAACTTCGTGGAGCGGATGATCGTCCTTCAACCAGAGGGCGGTGTTGTCCGGTTTGAAGATCTCCCGGGTGAGATCCGTAACCGTACCGACGTGGACGAAGATGTACAGGACCTGGCACACGGGATCAACCTGAAGGCGCTGGTGGAAGATGTGGAACGCGGATATATTGTCCGGGCGCTGGACGTGACCCGTGGTGTAAAATCAGAAGCGGCGCGATTGTTGGGACTGAAGCGGACGACGCTGATTCAGAAAATGAAAAAACTCGGAATTGAATTGAACTGATCACCTGAGGGAAGCACCATGGTTGTTACATTGCCGTACAATGAGGAAGCGGAAAAGGCCGTTCTGGGCACGCTGTTGCTGGACCATGAAAATATCTATCAGATTGTGGAAATCCTGGACAAGGATGACTTCTACCTCACCGCCCATAAGATCATTTATGAAACCATCCTGGACGTATTTGAACGGGGACGTGCATTCGATATCCTGACCATCAAGGATCAGCTTCAGCAGAATGGCAAACTGGACCTGACCGGAGGGGATGTGTACCTGGCGGGACTGGTTGACGACATCCCCGCGTTACAGAATGTTGCGGACTATGCACGGATTGTGGTGGACAAGTCCAATCTTCGCCGATTGATGTTGATGGCCAGTGAAATCCTGGATAAAGGTTCGGACGATGCCCTTTCCAGTGAAGAACTGTTCCAGCAGGTGGAAAAGGAAATTTTCGATATTGTTACACGGGAGCACAAGAGTGCGCTGATCCCGGTTCAGGACGTGTTGAAACCGGTTCTGCAGACCATTTCGGAGCGGATGAACCGGTTCCAGGTAAACCAGGAACTGCCCGGTGTTCCCTCCGGTTTCCGTGATCTGTCCCAGTATGTTCCGGGTTTTCAGCCCGGCGAACTGATCATTTTGGCGGCCCGCCCGTCGGTCGGGAAGACAAGTTTTGCGTTGTCCCTGGTACATAAGATTGCATTCCAGGAACGGGTGATCGCCGTGTTTTCACTGGAAATGCCGTATGACCAGATTGTCCTTCGCCTGCTGTGCGCGGACGCCCAGGTCAACGTGAAGCGGGTCCGGGAAGGATCCATCAATGAGCAGGAATATGTCCGGCTGACCCAGTCCATGGACCGCCTGGCCCAGACACGGATTTTTATTGATGACAGCCCGATGCTGACCGTGGTGGATTTGAAGGCCAAGCTCATGAAGCTCAAGATGGAGCATGGGCTGGACATGGTGATTGTTGACTATCTGCAACTGATGCAGGGGAAGGGTGAGGCCAATCGTGTGCAGGAAATTTCGGGCATTTCCCGCGGATTGAAGATTCTGGCCAAGGAACTGAACACGCCATTCATTGTCCTGTCCCAGTTGAACCGTGCCATCGAAAAGCGCAGTGAAGGGCGACCACAGCTGTCCGACCTGCGTGAATCCGGTGCCATTGAGCAGGACGCGGACATTGTGACGTTTCTCCATCGTAAGAATCCCAAGGCTGTTGCCGCTCCCGGCGGCGGCCTGACGGAGATTGAACTGATCGTGGCAAAAAACAGAAACGGTCCCATTGGTACCATGATCCTGGCGTTTCTCAATGAATATGCGAAGTTTGAAAACTTCCTGCCCATGGATCAGGGGTAGTTGTCATGCCGGCATATATCTGTCGGGTTGGACACCCGGATGGAACCGTAACCCAGAAGGAAATACAAGCAGCAAATCAACAGGAAGCGGAGCGTAATCTCAGGGATGCGGGTCTGCATGTATTCAACGTTCGTAAACAGACCGGATTCCAGTTGAGAAAACGCCAGGTACCGGCCAAGCACTTTGTGGTATTCAACCAGGAGCTGCTGGCGCTGATCAAGGCGGGTATACCCATTTTCAACGGTCTGAAGCTGTTGGAAAAGCGGATCCGTCATGATAAGTTCCGGGGATATATCCGGGAAGTGGTCAACCTGGTGAAGGAGGGGCAGCCCCTGTCCCAGGCCTTTCTGTCTATGGGTGACCGGTTCCCGGCGTTCTATCCCAGTGTGTTGCTGGCGGGGGAACGAAGCGGCAACCTGGAAGACGTGCTGGAAAGCTACATCCGTCACGAGCGGTTGCTGCTGTCTACCCGGAAGCGGCTGCGTTCCGCATTCATCTATCCGGCTTTCCTGGTACTGGTGGCTATGGTATCCATCGGCATTATCATTAATTATGTATTGCCTTCGTTTGCCGATTTCTACAAGGGCTTTGACAAGGAATTGCCGGTGATTACCCAGTGGGTGGTGGCCGTGTCCGGTGCCATGCGAAAATATATCTGGCTGGAACTGGGGGCAATTCTTGGAATTGTCGTAGGCATCCGATGGATGCTGCGAACAGACGGGGGGCGAAAACTGATGGAGCGGGTGCTGATCCGTGTCCCATTGTTGCGGGAGGTCTGGCGCCGGTATGTGTTATCCCAGTTCTGTCGGACGCTTTCGATTCTGCTGGATGGGGGATTACCGGTCATGGACAGCCTGAATACCATGGCAGTGACCAATCCCAGCCTGCTGTTCGCGGCGGACATCCGGTCTGCGTCCACACGGGTTTCCCAGGGGGGGAGCCTGTCGGGGGCATTCAGTGACTCCATGATGGATGACCTGACCCTGGATATGATCCGGATCGGGGAAGAGGCCGGGTCGGTTCCGGATATGCTGAAGAGTGCGGCAGAATACCAGGATGAGGATCTGAACAACCTGCTTTCGGGGGTTGTGTCCCTGGTGGCGCCGGCCGTGTTATTCTTGATGGGCGGGGTGATTGCAATGTTGCTGATTGCCATGTATCTGCCCCTGTTTGAAGTCACCGATATCATGTCGTGAGGTGTGAATGGCTGATTATGTTGATCTGGAACGGGAACAACTGGATTTTGCATTGTTTCGCGCATTGCCTGTTGACCTGATGTTCCGGTACGGTTTCATACCGCTCCGGGAGGATGGGGATGTACTGGTGATCGCGGCCAGTGAATCATTTACCCTGACCCAGCTGGATGAACTGGAAACCCGTCTGGGCAAGCGGATCGTTCACAAGATTGGTGAAGAAGACCATATCCGGGATCTGCTCAAGAAAAGCGAATCTTCCCAGCGCGCCCTTGAAGAAGCAACATCCGATCTGCGGATCCAGGTGGTCAAGGAGCGGGAAGATGGCGAGGATGTGCTTTCGCTGGATGCGGTGGCACAGGAAAAAAGTCCCATCATCAAGCTGATTGACACCATGATCTTCAATGCGTTGCAGAAGCGGGCAAGCGATATCCACGTGGAAACCGGCGAAAATGCGGTCATGATCAAGTACCGGGTGGATGGTGTGCTTTACAATGCCATGGATCGGATTGACAAGAAGCACCATGCGGCCATTATTTCGCGGCTGAAAGTCATGACGGAACTGGACATTGCGGAGAAACGGATTCCGCAGGACGGCCGGTTCAAGATTCGCTTGAAGGGGCGAAACGTGGATTTCCGTGTTTCGATCATGCCGACCATTCACGGAGAGGACGCGGTGATCCGTATTCTGGATAAAGAGAGTTCGGATACCAAGTTCAAGGAATTGAACCTGAGTATCCTGGGATTTTCCGCGGAAAATGAAAAGAAGTTGCGGAAATTTGTCCGGGAACCCTACGGTATGATCCTGGTTACCGGTCCCACCGGCAGCGGAAAGACCACCACCCTCTATGCCTGCCTGTCTGAGATTCAGACCACCGAAGACAAAATCATTACCATTGAAGATCCGGTGGAATATCAACTGGCGGGTATTACGCAGATTCCGGTGAATGAGAAAAAGGGTTTGACCTTCGCCCGGGGACTACGATCCATTCTCCGTCATGACCCGGATAAGATCATGGTGGGGGAAATCCGTGATCCGGAAACGGCGACCATTGCGATCCAGTCAGCGCTGACGGGTCACCTGGTGTTTACAACGGTTCACGCCAACAATGTGGTTGACGTAATCGGCCGGTTCGTCCATATGGGTGTGGACAATTATTCATTTGTTTCTTCGCTCAACTGTATCCTGGCCCAACGCCTGGTTCGAAAGATATGCCCCGAGTGCAAGCAAAAAGTGAAGATGGATCACGGGACATTGTTGGATTCCGGATTGGACCCCGCCATTTATGGCGCGTATGAATATTTTGAAGGAACCGGCTGCTTCGAATGCAACGGTACCGGGTATGCCGGGAGAACCGTGATCTCAGAATTGCTGGATCTTTCGGATGAGATCCGGGAAATGATTCTGGATCGGCGTCCCGCAAGGGAAATCCGCTCCCGGGCGCAGCAGCAGGGAATGGAAACCCTGCGTCATTCAGCTGTACAGAAAGTGCTGGACGGCATTACTTCGCTGCGGGAAATCAACAAAGTGACATTCATCGAGTAGGAGTATTCATGGAGCAAACCCTGATATTTCGGGAGCAACAACTGGAAATTGTCCGATCTGATAATCGGGACCGGGTAGACACGATTCCTTTGGAAGGGATTCTGTCGTTTGCCAATACCATGGAGCCGGTTCGTGATCCGGTCAAGCTGGATGCGCTCTTGCGACGCGTGGCGGCACTGTTGGACAAACGGAAGCCGGTTCGGGTTGTCCTGCCTGATATTCTGTTCGTCTGTCGGGTGCTGACGTTTGACCGTATTCCATTTTCCCTGGAACGCCGGCAGGAACTGATCCACTGGAAGCTGGCCGCATACCTGCCGGATGATGTGAGTCGATTCCAGGTGCGCCATGATATTTTTGAAAACCGTGTCATGGTCGCGGCGTTACCCACGCCCGTAAGAGACATCATCTGTGATCATCTGGAGGGGGCAATGTCCATGCCCTACCGGTTGGTTCCGGAATCTGCGCACCTGCTGGGCTGTCTGCGGAAACAACAACCGGAAGGTTTGCTGATTGCGGTGCGTGACAACTACATCACAGCGGTCGGGATACAAGGCGGGATGCCTGTTCTGGTCCGTACGCGGCCCACGGTCAGCGCACTGTCCATGACGGATGAGGTAAACGTGATACGGGATCTCCTGGAAGAGCAGGTACCGGATTTCCGTCCGGAACCGTTGTGGCTGGGGAATGTCCCGGAGGGAGAATCCAATCAATTGAACCAGGGGTGGGACCGATGACACATCTAGATTTTTCCAGGCGGCCGGTGAACCGGAAACGGGAACGATTGATGGGCATCTGGATACCCGGACTCCTGCTGATCCTGATCACATTGGCAAACCTGATATTCTTCGGTTGGTATCGGGTGCGGAATCGGGATATTCACAGCAGGATTGCAGCGATGGAAACCAGCATGGAAGAGAGCCGATCCGGAGCTTCCCGATATGCATCCGCACTTTCCCAGAACGACAGCAAGGTGTTCATGAAGGAATACCGGTTTCTCAGACGATTGACACATCAGAAGTCACTCCAATGGTCGGCCCTGTTCAGCCGGTTGGAGGAAACACTGCCGCCGTCCGTGCGGATTTCGGTTGTGTCGCCCACAGTGAAACGAAGTCGACTGGCGCTGGCTATCAGCGCCGAAGCGATGACCAAAGCGGACCAGCTGTTGTTTCTGGAAGCGATCCAGGCGCATTCATGGTTTCGTGATCCGTTTGTGGAGTTTGAGCAGCTGGATCCGGCCACGCGCAATCTGAAATTTTCCATGACAGTGGAATACAGGGGGCAGCATGGTCAGGATCATTGATTTTGTACAACGTAACGGAAGATTCTTCATCCTGCTGATAAGCATTCTCCTGGTGAACATTGTCGGTTTTCTCCTGGGTTCTTACCGGGAATACCGGCTGTACCATGATTCGGAACAGGTTCTGGCGGAGACCGGAACCGAACTCAGAAAAGCGGAACGGGAACAGGACCGGGCTGCGGGGATTTCGAAAAATGTCCGCGATGTCCAGAAGTGGATGAGCCGGTTCTTTGATGACGATTTGAAGGCCGGGGGGGACGCATTGCCGGATCTGACCCGTCAGCTCTACGATATTCTCACCCGGAACCGAATGACGTTCCAGCATGTGACCTACAGCCGCAAAACCGAACTGAACGGCAGACTGGTCCGTGTGGTGGTCCATGTGCCGGTGAAGGCCAGCTATGATGATTTACGGAAACTGTTGACCGACCTGGAGGAATTACCGTTCCCCACCATGGTGGACCGTGTAAGCGTTTCATCTGCAATGGGTCGTGAAGTGAACGCCACGATTGACATCGTGTCCTATTTCAGGGAGCAGTAAGATGAAGATCACCAACCGGGAACGGACCCTGATTGTCATTCTGGCTGTTGTGGCAGTGATTGTGTTTCTGATGCAGGGAGAGGATATGAGCGTACCGGTGGAAGAACAGCGGGTGGCCAATATATCGGTTTCCAATGTACTGAACCAGTATCAGCACGTCCGTCCGCTGGAAGAAGTCCCTGTTTCCGTGCAACAGGAGGCGGCATCAACCGGCCGCAATATCTTCATGTACGGTGCACATCAGGCAGTAACCGTGCAATCGACATCGGAACAGATGGAGCAGGCCCAGCTGGCGGCTCAGCAGGAAGCGGCCCGTATCGAACAGCTGAAACTGGAGCAGGAACAGGGGACCCGCGTTCCACCGGTGAATTTTGAATTGGTGGGGTTGGTTGTGGCAGACCATGCCCGGGCAGCCGTGATCACCCGGGAGCCGGAGCTTTACCTGGTCCGGGAGGGAGATATCTTCCTGGAGCAGTTTATTCTCCGGGAGGTCCATGCGGACCGTGTGGTGATCGGCTATAAAGGATTTGATGAACAAACGACAATTGAACTGGAAAATAGCAGGGGGTTTTAGGTGAAACGTCTGACGGTGTTCTTGATGTTGCTGACGCTGGTTTCCTGCTTCCATCCCAAAGGGTATGAGGAAGCATTGACGGCGTTCCAGCAGAAGGATTGGGACAAGGCAGCGACCAGCTTTGCGAAGCTGGTGATCGACCATCCCGACAACGTGGAATACAAGGTCAAGTGGGAAATGGCGAAAAGCAATGCTGCCAAGGCCCACAGCATGGAGGGTCGGCGGGCACTGATGAAAGGTGACCTGGACCTGGCAGCCAAGGAGCTGAACCGTTCCATCATGTTTGACCCGTCCAATCATTATGTGCACGAGCAGCTGAAGACCGTGCTTCAGAAGATCCGGGACCGGGATACCCGGAAGCAGCAGGCCGGTACACAACTGGAACGGATGGAGAAGGACACCCGCGGTGCGGTGGGTGTTCCAATGCTGCAACCTTCGTCGGATGCCCCCATTGACCTGCACTTTGCCGAACGGACAAGCCTGAAAGACATTTACCGGAGCCTGGGCATGATGTCCGGTGTGAATGTGCTGTTCGACAGTTCATTCCAGGACACCCAGATCACCATTGACCTGCGGGGGATGTCCTTTTATAACGCGCTGAAATCATTGATGGTGGCCAACGGGAATTTCTACAAGGTGATTGATGAACACACCATCATCATTCTGAAAGACACCAAGCAGAACCATGACAAGTATGACGATAAGATCATTAAGGTTTTCTATCTGTCCTATGCGGATCCTACCGAGTTAAAAAACAATGTCCGGTTGCTGACCGGGATCAAGGAAGTATTTGAAAACAAGGATTTGAATTGCGTTGTTGTTATGGGAACGCCCCAGCAGATCGCCATTGCAAACCGGATCGTTTCCCTGAATGATAAACCCAAGGCAGAAGTCCTCGTGGACTTTGAATTGCTGGAAGTGAACCGTTCCAACCTGGACCAGCTGGGTATCATGCCCACCGATGGCAGCAATCCCGCGTACCAGGTCGGCGGCGGGTTGTTCAGTGACAGCAGTGATTCCGATTCCCTGCTGCCGGGATTTGTGGATCCGGACAGCTCCATCTGGAAGTTTGCGGTACCTCTGCTGCAGCTGGATTTCCTCAAGTCCATCGGGAATGCCAAGGATGTTTCCAGTCCCACCGTACGGGTATCGGAAGGAGAGACAGGCAAGATCCTCATCGGTCAGTCTGTTCCCATCGCAACCACAACCTTCACGCCGTTCACGTCCACCGGGGTTGATGCCTCGGCCTATTCCAGCGTGGGGGGGCAGCCGTACACGTCGTATAACTACCAGGAAGTGGGTATCAAGATTGACGTGGAACCCCGGGTTCATCACAACGGGGACATCTCGCTGAAGCTGAAGCTGGAAATCAGCTCGGTTGTGGACAACCGGGACGGATTCCAGCCGGTAATCGGGAAACGGACGGTTGAAACGGTGCTGCGCGTCAAGTCCGGGGAAGTTGTCGTGTTTGCCGGCCTGTTGAAAGACGTGGAACGGACATCGCTGAACGGCATCAAGGGACTGGCAGATATTCCCATCCTGGGCAAGCTCTTCTCCAATACCAAGAAGGAATTGGAGCAGAGCGACATCATGATGTCCATTACGCCGCATATTGTCCGTGGCCCCAATATTCAGGAAACGGATATGATGCCTTACATGGTGGGCAGCCAGGTGGAAAGTAATTTTTCCCCCATGGACCCGTTTGCTTATGGGCCGGCCGCCCAGGGTACGATGACGGAAACGACAGAACCGGTGGAGGAAAATCTGCCGCCGGATCAGGGAAGAATGGAACTGAAGCCACCCCCGCCAATTTCTGACGGACCGGATGCCCAGGAGCCGGTGACCGAGCTGGCCCCCGCTGTGGCCAAACCGATTGAACAGATGCCGGAACCCAGTATCATGCCGGCCATGTTGTCCATGACACCCAGGCGAATCCAGGTGGACCCGGGTCTGACCGTGGTCCAGTCATTGTTTGCCACCAGTTTCAAGAATGTGGACAGTGTGGACCTGGTCATCCAGTTTGATCCGGAAAAGCTGGAAATTGTGGATGCCATGGATGGTGGATTTCTCGGGGAAGACGGGGCGGCCGTTTCATTCGTTCCGGTCTGGGACAATCTGACCGGTCGTTTGGCCATTACCATTGACCGCAAAGGGGCGGCCAAGGGCAGAACCGGTACGGGTATGCTGGCCAATATTGTCTGGAAGGGCAAGACTACGGGTGCCAGTTCGATTACGATGATGACATCATCCCGGATCACCGGTGCAGAAGGTGACGGTATGCCGTTCCGGTTTGTTGATGCGGAGGTGACGGTACGGTGAGACGCGGCCCCGCTGGATTTACCTACATTGAACTGATGGTGGCAGCTACGATTTTGGCCATTCTGGCTTCGGCGGCATTGCCCATGGTTCGCCTGTCGGTAAAACGAAAGAAAGAAATCCAGTTGCGGCGCTCTTTACGGGAAATGCGGACTGCAATCGACCGCTACAAGGATATGGCGGATCGGGGCGTAATCCCGCGGGGTCCCTCGGAATCCATGGGATATCCCGAGGACCTGGAGACAATGGTGAAAGGTGTCCGGTTACTGGGAACGTTGTCCCAGAAAATGAAATTTCTCCGCAGGATACCCGTTGATCCCATGACCGGTGAAATGGAATGGGGTCTGCGTTCGGTCCAGGATGATCCGGAATCAACAACGTGGGGCGGGCAGAATGTGTATGATGTATATTCCCTCAGTGAGGCAACGGGGATTGACGGTACCCCCTACAGTGAGTGGTAGGAGAGATATGATTCAAGTTGGAAGAAAAAACCGCGGATTCAGTTTGATTGAACTGATGGCCGTGATGGTCATCATCGGACTGCTGTCATCGGTGGCAATCAGTTTGCATAAACGGGCAATCTGGAAAGCCCGGGAGGCCGTGCTCAAGGAAAACCTGTTTCAGTTCAGGGAATCCCTGGAAGAATATTATGCGGATAAATCCCATTATCCGGTAGACCTGGAGACGCTGGTGGACGAAGGATACATGCGGAAAATTCCGGTGGATCCCATTACCCAGCAGAATGACACCTGGGAAGTCATCTATGAGGAACCGGTGGACGATAACCCCGATTATGAAGTGGGGGTGTATGATGTCCGGAGTGGTTCCGGTCTCCAGGCACTGGATGGTACCTACTACAATGAGTGGTAGTTCACGTCGGGAGAAGGGGTACATGTTTGTCAGTGCCCTGATAGTCGTGGTGCTGATGGGCATCGGCATGGCCGTGCTGACCAAGTCCTGGACCTACCGCGTTCACCGGATGAAGGAAAATGAATTGTTGTTCCGCGGGCAGCAGTATTCCCGCGCCATACGCTCCTACTACCAGACCCATCGTCGTTATCCGTTCAAGCTGGAGGAACTGATGCAGGTGAAACCCCGTGTTCTTCGGAAATTGTACGAAGATCCCATGACGGAGGGGGGAAGCTGGGGCCTGGTATACCTGGATGATCTCCAGTCCGGTAGAACGACAAAGCCTTCGACGCAGGGCATGCCGGCCCTTCGTGTAGTGGGTGTGGATGGCAATCCGGTAGCGCCTGTTGAGCCACCGGTGGTACCCGAGAATCTTGCCGAGGCGCCGACGGAGGCCGAGGAAGATTCCGGAACAACACGGGTGGGACAGATTGTTGGTGTCTATTCCCGAAGCCGCCGTACAGCATTTCGGAGCTTCCAGAAAGGAAAGGTATACGCAGACTGGAAGTTTCTTGGTATCATGGATTCGAGCGAATCGTTGAAACGAATGAGAATGGGGTCTTATAATCCGGCTCTCGCGAAGGAGGCCAAATGACGGAAGACCAGAGAAGCCAGATGTTTTCAGATGAAGAACGTCTGGAACATGCGATCCAGTGCCTCAAGGTGCTGGCCCATCCTTTGCGTCTGAAGATTCTGATTCTGCTGATGGACGGACCCATGAATGTTTCCTCGCTGGAAAAAGCGGTCCAGTCCTCCCAGCCGAACATTTCCCAGCATCTTGCAATCATGCGGTATCGTGGTATGTTGCAGCAGGACAAGCGTGGGAATGAGGTATTTTATAGCATCCGGAATGAACGCCTGATGCGAATGCTCAACAATATTGCAGAACTGTTTTGTGAAGAAGTAGCCGAATGAACCCAGTACTCCTGGTTGCTACCTTCCTGGGAGTGGGGAGGGTTCCATTCGCACCGGGAACAGTTGCGTCTATCCTTACAGTATTCATATGCTATTTCATTGATCTGTACGTCGGTTGGCCCGGCATACTGTTTTTCTGTGCTGTGGCAACGATCCTGGGCTTTGGCGTATCGGGTTCTGCTGCCGAACGACTTGGCGATAAAGATCCGTCCTGCGTGGTTATTGACGAGGTCGCCGGCATGGCACTGGCTGCCGTCAGCGCAACGGGGAATCCGGTTGCGTTTGCCGTTGCCTTTGCAGGCTTCCGGGTACTGGATATCTGGAAGCCGGGTCCGGTGGGACGGGCGGAGAAGCTTGGCGGCGGTACCGGCATTATGGCGGATGACCTGGTGGCCGGACTGCTGGTCATGATCACAATCGGGGTTGTCAGAATCATACTAAAAGGGTAGACTGACCGGGTTCGCGGAAAGAGGGATCAATGGATACAGTCTATTACAAAGAAACATCCTTTCAACTGCCTGGATCGGTGGTGACCATCGGAAATTTCGATGGGATCCATATCGGGCACCAGGCGATCCTGGAGCGGGGTCGCCAGGTTGCAGACCAGTTGGCAGTGCCCCTTGTTGTTGTCAGTTTTGAACCCCATCCGGGAAAAGTATTGTTTCCCCAACGCTCACCCGAAATTATCAAGACACAGCGCCAGAAAAGAGATCTGCTCCGGCAGTATGGTGCAGATGTGTTTTTTGTCCTTGAGTTTACCCCTGAATTTTCCCGCATGGCCCCCGAGGACTTCATCATGGATATCCTGGTGAACATTCTGGGTACAAAGCATATCCTGGTGGGTGAAGGTTTTGCATTTGGCCGGAAGCGTGCCGGAAATGTGGAGATGCTCCGTTCCTTCGGTAAAGCCAATCATTTTGACGTGGAATGCGTTCCCCAGGTAGTCCGGGATGGAAAGGTGGTTTCCAGCACGTGGGTGCGCACGCTCCTGAAGAATGGACAGGTGTCCCGGGCCAACGAACTGCTGGGCCGGGCCTACTACATGGAAGGAATCGTGGTGGAAGGAGAACGGCTGGGACGGGAACTGGGCTATCCCACGGCGAATATCATTACAGACAACGAGCTTGTTCCCATGATGGGTGTGTATACCACCCGTACGACTTTGCAGCAGGCGGCCCACGAAAGTGTGACCAACATCGGCTTGAAACCGACATTCGGCGGGCAGCAGGTGATTGTGGAAACACACATTTTTGATTTTGATCGTGAGATTTACGGAGAACAGATCCGTGTTGAATATCTTGAGTTTATCCGCCCGGAAGTGAAGTTCCAGTCAGTTACTGAACTGGTGGAAGAAATCCGTAATGACTGTTCGATAGCGCGCAAACTGATCGAAAAGCGAAAAGTCCAACAATAAGACGGCCGCCACCGGCCTCTTAGTTAAAAATCATAACCTCAGGGGTTGTTTTTCTTACATTTCGGACTGAAATGCTTGACAAGTACGGTTCATCCTCTACAATAATTGCAAAAGAGCTTTCAGGAGTGACATATGGCAAAGCACGTGATGAAGTTTGTTTTCTGCGTGGTATTTGCGGCGGCGGTGGCAATACCGTCATTCGGCCAGGTTGTGGTTGAGCCGCACTGGACTCCTTATTCACCGCCGACGGAATATCCGGCCGGCACAAATGTGTACATTATCCAGAAGGGTGATACCTTGTGGGATCTTGCGGGACAGTTCCTGGACAATCCGTATCTGTGGCCGCAGATCTGGAAGGCCAACGACTACATTACGGATTCGCATTGGATTTATCCCGGCGATCCCCTGGTTATGACACCGGTTGACGTTGTAGCACCGGATACAACTGTTATGGAAGATACGACAGTGGATGAAGCGCTGGATACGTTTGTCGAGGAAGATGTGCCTGTCCAGACTGAAGCAGTTGCGGAATCACCGGTGGAAGAAACGCAGCCGAAAGCCAAGGTAATGGACCTGGCGTTCAATATCGATATTGAATGCGCTCCGTTCGTGTATGAAACAGCGGATACCGAAACAGTTGCGAAAGTGTCGGGATTGGCCGCGATTGTGGGAGGCGAAGATCCAATTGTTGATTTTTCAACCGGTGATGTTGTTTACCTGGATGGCGGGACGGCAAACGGCCTGGTAGCAGGTAAAGAATACCAGATCGTTCACTCCGGCAATTGGATCAAACATCCCAAAACACTGGCACCGATCGGAATCGGCCAGCGCCGTCTGGGCAGGTTGAAAATCCTGTTGGCCCATGAGAATGCCTCCACGGCAAAAATCATATACGCCTGTTCCAATATCGCGGCTGGTGATTATCTTGTGGACTTTGAACCAGAACCGATCCCGCTGACCATCGACTATGAGCCGTATCCCCGCTATGCTGAACCGATTATGGGGGATCCGGAATACTTCATCCTGGTTCCGGACAACGAAGATAATCTCTTCACGGACTCAGTAGCGGTGATTACCATTGAGAATTCGGCGGACGTTGTACCGGGCGACATGTTTATCATGTACAAGGCTGGCAAACTGGATGAATTCCCGGTGTACCTGGGCGAAGCTGCTGTGCTGTTTACCGGGGAAAAGACAGCAACCGTCCGCGTTGTTCATTCGGTGCTGGAAGCCATGTGGAGGAATGTATACCTGGTTCGGAAACCAGCTGTTCAGTAACCAATCGGACGTCACTCCATTTATTCCGTGTTTTGAAGACAGGCAGCCTTTCCAGGGCTGCCTGTTTCGTTTTCGGTAACGAATAACAGATTATCAGTGAATGCGACGGTGTAACCATGTACATAATTACATCTCACCTGAACCTGGACTTTGATGGATTTGCCGCGTCCCACCTGTTGCGACTGCGGTTCCAAAACAGCGTGATTATCTTTCCCGGTGCAAAGGAGGGAAAGCTGAGATGGTTTACCGAACGCAAACCCTTGGGATTGCCACCGGATCTGCCGCTCTCCGCATTGGAAGAGCTGGACAATATCGCGGGACTGGTTGTGGCGGACACATCCAGCCTGAAGCGGATTGGTGATGTAGCGTCCGTTCTGGACAGGCTGGACGTTGAGCAGGTTCATGTGTTTGATCATCACGAGTTGCCGGAGGATCCCGTCCCCGCAGGCCAGATCGTCCGGGGGAAGTCCGGTTCAACAACGACGCTGGTCGTAAAATACCTGCAGGATCAGAACATCGATATTCCACCCAGATTGGCCACGCTGGGCATTATGGGTATTTATGAAGATACAGATTTCTTAACATTTCCGGAAACGACACCCGAAGATGTTGAGGCAGTGGCACACCTGTTGCGGTGCGGTGCGGATCTCAGTGAAGTTGCCACAGCGCTGAAGCATGTGTTGACCCCAAGGCAGGTGGATCTGTTCAACCGGATGGTTCCCCTCATAGAGCGGCATACCATCCGGGGCCGTCAATATGCTGTGGTGCAACTGGTTTCGGACCGATTTGAACCGGATGCTTCTTCCGTGATCCACCAGTTGATGGAAGTTGAGAGCCTTCGTCTCTTTTTCTGCCTGCTGCAGATGGACAACAAGACGTTTCTGATTGCACGAAACCTTTATCCGGACGTTGATTTGAAAAGACTGCTGGGCGAGCGTGCCAAGGGTGGTGGTCACAAGAATATTTTTACGGCGATTTTCCGGAACCAGACCGTTTTTGAAGTGAGGCAGTTGTTGGAAGATGTTCTGAACGACCTGCCTTCGGCGCTGAAAGCCGGTGACCTGGCACAGCCGCCCGTGGTGGTCCTGCCACTGAATACACCCATTCGGGATGCATTCGATGCGATGAACCGGCTGCGGATCAATTCACTGCCAACGCGAGAGAAGGAATCGGAAGAAATGACAGGTGCCATTACGCGGCAGGATGTTGACTATGCCATGCTTCATGAACTGGGGGATCATCCCATTTCCAGTATTGCCCAGAGTGAAGTGATTGAAGTGGATGTATCCGAAGATGTTGAAGTGATTCGGGACCGTTTTCTCAATTCCCACGCGAAGCTGATGTTTGTGAGGAATGGAGAAAACAGGGCAGATCGGATTATCACCCGAACGGCAGCGTTCAAGCAGGCAATTCTGGTGGGCGATACCATGCTGAAGCGCGTCAGTTATGCGGAACGGTTACGGAGAATTGTGTCCCGTGACGTATGGAGTTTGCTGTCCATTGCATCCGAGGTGGCTGACCAGATGGGTGTGGAACTGTTCATCGTGGGCGGATTTGTTCGCGACCTGTTGCTCCGGAAAGCAAATGACGATCTGGATTTCGTTGTGGGCCAGGATGGGATTGGCTTTGCACGGGCGCTGGGCGAACGCCTGCAGGCCCATGTGGCCATCCATGAGAAGTTCAAGACTGCTGTTCTGGTTACACCCACCGGTATGCGGCTGGACATCGCTACTTCCCGTTTTGAAACGTACCGTACACCGGGTGCATTGCCCGAAGTAACCAGTGCTCATGTATTTCATGATCTGTATCGTCGGGATTTCACCATCAACGCCATGGCCATCCGTCTGAACCAGGAAGGATTTGGTGACCTGATCGACTATTTTGGCGGCCGCCGGGACTTGAAGGAAGGTATTATCCGGGTGTTGCACTCGTTGAGTTTCATTGACGATCCGACCCGGATCCTACGGGCCATTCGATTCCGGCACCGCTTCAAGTTTCGAATTGGCAAGACAACCCACAGCCTGATGCGGTCAGCAGTGGAGATGGACCTGTATGACAGGATATCGGGCTTCCGGTTTCAGAAAGAATTCCGGGCCCTGTTCGGGGAGCCCGGTGCTTCCCTGGTACTGGAGGAATTGGAGGAGTTTGGCGGCCTGCGGTTTTTCCACAAGGACCTGGTCCTGGATCCATATGTGCGTGACCTGGCAACCGCGGTGGATTCCGTGGTCGCTTGGTATCGGCTCCTGTTTCAGGAGGATGTGCAATACTGGGTGCTGTATCTGTTCGCAATCCTGATCCATGCCAACGGACGTCAGAAAAAAACGGTGTGCCGGAAACTGGTTTTGAAAAAGCGGATTGCCCGGCAGGTTTTGCGGTTCCGGATTAATCTGCGGAATCTGGAAATCCTGTTTGACCGCCATGACCGGGATGTTCCCCGGTCCGTGCTGTTTCAGGCAATGAAGGATGTGGAACCGGAGGTACAACTGTTTGCACTGGCATATTTTGATGATGAAAAGATCAAACGCATGCTGAGCCGTTATATTACGGAACTCCGTGAATTTCCTATCCATTTCAGCGGAAGGGACGTTTGCGAACTGGGCGTTGCGGAGAGCCCGGCCGTTCGGGACTGGTTGGAACAGGCCCGGGCAACTGTACTGGACCATGGGATCGCAGATCCTGATGAGCAATTGGAAGTATTGCATAAAATTGTAAACGAGGGGAAGCGGGAAGCAGATTTTGATTGATCAACTGCTTGCACGCATATCAGATACCCGACCCGCGATGCGATCCAGCGGTATTTCTTCAACCGGACAGCCGGTTTCGATCAGTGCTTTGGGCATACCGTAGACAACACAGGTTTCACGAGCCTCAGCGATCAGTAACCCACCGCGTTCCGAGATTTTCCGTCCCCCTTCCGCACCGTCTTTACCCATACCGGTGAGGACAACAGCCACGGCCCGTTCTCCATATGCCGTTGCAGCAGAGGCAAACAGACGGTCTACAGATGGGATGTACCGGTCCGTGGTACCGGGTTTTGTCAGACGGATACGTGCATGCTCAATCTCCATGTGGAGATTTCCGGGGCAGATGTAGACTGTCCGGGCTTCAGGTTTTTCACCATCCGTGGCTTCCTTTACCGTCCAGTCCAGCATCATGTTCAACCGCTGGGCAAATATCGATGTGAATGCGCGGGGCATGTGCTGCGCAATGAATACGGGGAAGGATACATCGGCAGACATGGATTCCAGCAGATGTTGGATTGCCGTTGGACCGCCGGTTGAGGCCCCGATCAGCAGGGCCTGCACAGCAGAATCGTGCAACGGTGATGTCGTTGATGGCTGCTTCTTTCTTGTGCCTGCCTGGCGTTTGCCCGTATCGGGCTGAACCTGTGCTTGGAGGGCGGCGTCGATTTTGTTTAAGAAATGGTCACGAAAATCCTGATCAATATAGGTTTCCGGTTTGGTGATGAAGTCCACCGCACCCAGGTCCAGTGCCCGGAAAATGTTTTCATCGGTCCCCGCAGAGGAAAATATGATGACCGGAACCGGTTGGTTGGCAATCACCCAACGCAGAAAGGTAAACCCATCCATTCGGGGCATCTGAAGGTCCAGCACAATGACGCCTGGACGATCCTTGATACAGGTACGAATGGCCTCTTCACCATCTCTGGCCTTGAGAATACGGGAAAACCGGTCGGATTCCCGAAGCACCAGTGACAGTTCGCTGAGGGTCAGTTCTGAATCGTCAACCAGTAACAACGTAGGCTTGTTCATACGCTATGGTTTCCTCTGATAGTAGAATACGGTACCCGCCTGCTGTTTTTGAAAACGAACCGCAGCGTCCTGGCAGGATTCCGCCTTTCCCAGGAACAGGTAGCCGCCCGGAACCAGTGCGTCGGCCATCCGGTTCAATACCGTGTGCCTGGCTTGATCAGTCAGATACATCAACAGGTTCCTGCAGAGAATCATATCATAGGAGAGGGTGGGGAGCGGATCATTCAAGAGGTTGCGATTGAAGAAGGCGGTGCCGGTGGTGACAATGGAATTAAGCACGTAGCTCCCGGCGTCATTCCGACTCATGAAACGGCTTTGATAGTGTTCCGGCACATCCTGTACGCTGTGTTTGCTGTAAACGGCCCGCCGGGCTTGCTGGATACAGGGGCCGGAGATGTCAATGCCGTCGATTGCAAACTGACGGGCGTCCGTATTGGCGTCGGCCAGCAGCATGCGAAGCGAATAAACCTCCTGTCCTGTCGCGCAGCCGGCACTGAGAAACTGGAAGCTCCCTGTCCCTTCCGGATCGGATTTCCGGACAGAAGAGCAGATAAACTGAAGCGTATCCAGTTCACGGAAAAACCGTGTTTCATGTGTGGTGGCCAGGTCAATCACCTTTTCCCGAAGCCCCGGGTTACAGGGGAGCTGTCGGGCAAGCTCCGGCAAGTCGATGTGCAGCTGATCACACAATCGGTTGAACCGGATAATCAGGATGGGCCGATTGTCCGTTGTGACGGATAATCCAATGCTCCGGGACAAATAGGTTGCGATGGTGTCGAAACCGGGATATTGATTCATATTTCCTTAATCCTGAAGAATGGCTGGAATATCCAGCACAGGTACCCATTGTCCGGACAGCGGAATGCGCATACGGGAGAATGGATGTTCATCATCGGATTCAGCCATGGCCAGTATGTCTGCAGTCAATGGTAATGTGCGGATTGCCTCATCGATGAACAGTGCCATGTTGCCGACCAGAAAGACCATCTTGTGACGTTCCCGGTGCGGCAGGTTCAGATATACAGCGCTGTCCAGCACCACATGCGGTTCTCCCCGCAACAGCACGAGATGGCTCAGGTTGGGGATGTTTGCCGGCAGGTTGAACAGGGTAGGCGGGGATGACACCTCCCGGATCATGGCGGTGTCCACACCCACCAGTTGATCATCACATTTCAAAATGAGTAATGTGGTCCGATTATCCATGGGTCTGCTCCAATGGGCCGGCCAGTTGGGGGATGTCCAGGATAAAGGCCGGTTCAGGGCCATCCAGGTTGCAGATACCCGCGAACAGCGGAATCCGGGCCGCCTTTCCGGTGAATGGTATCAACGTGACTTCACGATCGCCCAGCACAGCATGCACCACCAGTTGAAACCGCATATCCATATACTGAAGTGTCAGGGTGCATGTATCATGGGAATCCGTGGACACCTGTCCCATCAGGGCAGACAGGTGGAGACAGGCAATTTCCGGTTCGTCTGTTTTCCGTTTCTTGCGGCGTGGGGTTTTTCGTTGCGATTCCGGCAGACCGGATGCAGCGGAGACCACATAAATCAGCGGGATGCCGACCGTCAGGTTTCCGGACCGGACGAAGCAAACCGGGAGAATGGCACTGGTTACCGGGATCTGCACAGCAAACGTGGTGCCGATCCCGGTATGGGATTCAACCTGCAATGCGCCGCCCAGTGCGGCAATCTGGTCTCTCACCACATCCAGTCCAACTCCCCGCCCGGAAAGTTGAGAGACGGTGTCAGTAGTTGTAAAGCCGGGTTGGAACAGAAGATTAACCATGTCCCGTTCGGTCGGCGTGGCACCCGGTTCAATCAGACCCCGTTCTTCTGCACGGGACCGGATCCGATCCATATCCAATCCACCGCCGTCATCCGATATACGGACCAGAACAGCATTTCCCTGTTGTTGTGCATGGACAGTTATTTTGCCCACGGCTTCCTTTCCCCTTGATTCCCGGCATTGAGCCGGTTCGATTCCATGGTCTACGGCGTTTCTCAGGACGTGGATAAACGGTTCCAGCAACCTGTCGGTAATCTGCTTGTCAATCCGCGTGTTGCCCCCTGTCATGGAGAATGACACCTGTTTGCCTGCGGTTTCAGCTGCGCGTCGGACGGCAGTTTCCAGTGTACGGAAGATGGTATTCAGCGGAACCATACGGAAGTCGATAATCATCTTCTGCAGGGAGAGGATATCCTCTCCCAGTTGGGTGACCTGGAATTCCAGCTGCCGGGTCTGGGTGTCCGTTCCGGGAGAACCTGTCTGACGGATCGCTTCACCAAGACGGTTTCGTCGGGTCATCAACTCATTGACCTGTTGCAACAGAACGTTCAGGTTTTCCATGGGGACGCGGACCAGTTGATGGGAAACGTTGGATCCCGGTCGTGTTCCCGCCGATTCTTCGGTGTCCTGCGATCGGCTTGTCACCGGCTCCTGCTGTTCCGGCAGCTCCCCGGCGATTGCCAGTACCTGGCTGTCAGGGGGAAAAAACGAACGGACAGATTCAAGGCCGCCGTTCATGGCCAGGAGAATTCGAAATGTTATGGTCTGGTCATCCATGGGATCCGCTCCGGGGAGCGTGGCAATCCACTCGCCTGCCTGGTTCACCTGGTGCTGCGCTGTTCTCAACAACGTGTCAAAGCTATCAAATGGAAAGGACGCATCTACGAGAAAGGTTGGACGGCCGTGATTCCAGTTGGCAAAGAACCGGTCTTCTTCCACATCGTTGAGAATCCCCCGCAGCGGGGCGGGCAGCATCCGCGTATCGGTATCGGGATGGTCGCTGACGGTACAATCTGCACGCAGTTTTTCAGCAAAATCAGAGGCATCCGGGATTGCGTTACCGGTTTTCCCCGTGTCTTGAATCCGGTCGAGATACATGTCAACGAACTCTGTTGTACGTGACAGTCGTGTGATCAGTTCCGCGGTGATGGAGATCCTTCCCCGGCGCAATGTGTCCATGGCGTCTTCCACCGTGTGTGCAAATTGTGCCAGGGCGTCATGTCCCGCCATGGCAGCAAGGCCTTTCAACGTATGAAATGAACGGAACAGTTCATGAACCTGTTGGATCGGGTCATTGCCGGTATGCAGCATGTTGTCGATGTTGTGACAGCACGCATAAATGGTGTCATTGAGTTCTCGGGCTTCCTCCAGAAACTGCTGTTGCATATCGCTCACAGGCACCTCACCGGAAACGATAGAGATTTACGCGTGACGGAATCGTTCTCCCCTTGAGTATAACAAGCTCCGGCAAGACAGACAAAGGACGTAAACGAAGAATAGTTACACCAAGCATGCCCTGGACCGGGTGATCCGGAAGACGAACATAACTGGCAGGAACAAAATGATGACTGACCGTTGGATCGGAGAACAGCCAGCCCGTTTCGGGATAATAGATTTCCAGCATGCGGTGCAACGACGGTCCGGCCAATGTCCGTTCCCGCTGTTCCATGACGATACAGACCGCGGTTCTGGCCGGGATGCCGAACGCCGTAAGCAGGGCCACGGTCGTTTCACATAAGGTGTTGCAATCACCGGTGTAGGGGGTACCATCCGCCGGTCCATATCGGAAATTTGCGGCCATATGGTTCAGGACGGCGGTGACCGCGTCAACATAACCGTGTTGCCGGGAAACCTGTCTGCGCAGTTCAGCTGGTGGTGAGATCGGGTAGTCAAACCGGTTCTCCTCAAGGACACGCTCTGCTTGAGGATTGTCAATGGTGCAGGGATAGCGGGCCGGAATCCGCAGTGGGGACAGGGTTGTTTCCACCAGGATGGATCCGTCCGTTTCCTGGTGAACCCGGTAGCCGGCATTCTGAAAGACGGGAACAGTGAATCCGGCACTGATACGATAACGGGCCTGTTGAATGAACGCATTTGAGGCGAAAGCTGTTGCACAGATGAGGCCGATAAGGATGAAGGCAGGGATGCGTCGAAACCGGCACCCCGTTGTGCGGGTGCGGATGGATGGGACAGTCATGACTGGGAGGAGCCGGGCAGGGCGTGGTGGACAGCGTCCAGGATTCCGTTGACAAACTGGCCGGATTCTCCATCGCCATACCGCTTGGCGATTTCAATCGCTTCATTGATGATGACGGCCGGTGGTGTATCGGTGTTTAAAAGTTCATAAACGGATGCCCGGAGGATATTGCGGTCGACAATGGACATCCGGGCGATTTTCCAGTTCCTGGACTTGGATTCAATCAGGGTATCAATCTGGGGCCGGGTGTTCATCACGCCCAGGGCAATCTGTTCGGCATATGCCCGGATATCCGTGCTCACATCCTGATCATCCCAGAAGTAGACCAGGATTCGATTTGCATCGGTTTGCAGCATGTCGGCGCCGTAGAGAATCTGCAGTGCAAATTCTCTTGATTTTCTTCGGTTCCCCATGACAACTCCCTCTATGAAACGGGTTTATTCTAGCACAGCCTCGGGATTGGAGGTGAAAAAGCACAGGCCCGGTGTCGTATAATGGCGGTATGGAGAAACAGATCGACGTTCCGGTTTACCAGGTGATTACGGCCCGAAGCGCAGACAGACAGTATACCTACACCGGACCTGCAGGTCTGGAGCGGGGAACCCTGGTAACAGTGCCGTTTGGCAGACGAACCGTTCGGGGCGTGATCGTGGCATCCGGTGGCCCGGTACGGCCGGACATGAAGACGTTGGAACCGGTGGATGGCACGCTGCCGCCCATACCGGCTGAATTGATGGATTCCCTGGAAGAACTGGCAGACTATTACATGGTGCCATTGGGGACCATGCTGCAAACGGCCCTGCCCCCTGCATTGATGAAGGACCTGCCGGTCAGTTACAGGGCGACCGGTAAACGGTTGCCGCTGGTGCTCACCGAGGATGAACTGATCGTGATGGCCATGCTCCGGGAATCTCCCTGCAGGCTGACAAATATGGTGCAGAAACTGGGCCGGTCCGCAACTGGTCTGTTGAAAGGACTGGAAAAGATGGGGTTGGTGGAACGCTCCATTGATCTGTCCGATGAGCTGGTGGATTCGGTGAAGCGGCGGGCAGTGGTGCCGGTGGGCGAACCGGACGAGAGACAACTGGCGGAACTGAAGAAGCGGGCCCCCCGGCAGGCCGAAGTGTTGCGTTCCATCCTTTCGGAGCGATCCGCGCCGTTTCACCTGATGTCAGAACTGGCGGCCCGGTTCAAGTGCGGTTACGGGTTGTTTCGAAGCCTGGAACAAAAAGGGCTTGTACGGACCTTCTATGATTTCAAGTCGCTGGTAAACGGTGATCGTCATTTCCGTGAATACCTGCAGTTAACAGCAGAACAGGAATCCTTCACGGAACAGTACAACCGGGAACCCGGCCGGATTCACGTTTTGCTGGGTATCACGGGCTCCGGAAAATCGGAGTGTTATCTCCGTTGTGCGGATACGGTGATTGCCGGTGGCGGCCGGGTACTCTACCTTGTACCGGAAATCGGGTTGACGCCTGCTGCCATTTCCCGTTTGCGGGTCCGTTTCGGGTCGGACGTGGCCATTATTCATTCCGGTCTTTCCGCCTCCCAACGGTTATCCGAATGGTTGCGAATTCTTCAGGGACGGGTCAGCATTGTGGTGGGAACCCGTTCCGCTGCTTTTGCTCCGGTGCCGGACCTGAAACTGATTGTTGTGGATGAGGAACATGATGACAGCTACAAGCAGGGAACCCATCCCCGTTATAACGCGGTACATACACTGCTGTTCCGGGCCAGGAAGGCCGGGGCCGGTGTGATTCTCGGTTCCGCCAGTCCCACGGTGGAATCCTACCATCATGCCCGGGAAGGCCGTTATGTGTTTACCCGGCTGCGGGAGCGCGTGGGCGGCGGCAAGCTCCCCAATGTCCAGATTGTGGACATGAAAGCAGAGTTTGAAGCCGCAAAAGGACAAAAACCGCTGTTGAGCCGGATTCTGAAGGACAGTATCGGCAAAACGCTGGAAGCCGGCCGCCAGGTATTACTATTCCTCAACCGAAGGGGATATGCCCCGTTTCTCCTGTGCCGGAAATGCGGGCATGTGGAACAGTGTCCCCATTGCTCGGTGACCCTGACAGTCCATACCGGCCATCAAACCGCGCCTTTGCGTTGTCATTATTGCGACTATGGTAAAGATTTACCCCATGTCTGTCCCAGGTGTTCCGATGCATTTATCCAGATGATGGGTTTCGGTACCCAACGCGTGGAGCAACGGTTGGGTAAGCTGTATCCCGAGGCGGTTATTTTCCGTGCGGACCGGGACACCATGACATCCCGTGACAGTTTCCGACAATTGAACGACCGGATGCTGGCTGGTGAAGTGGATATTCTGATCGGTACACAGATGATCGCCAAGGGGCATCATTTCCCGGGGGTGGACCTGGTTGGCATACTGGATGCGGATTCCGGACTGCAGTTTCCAGACTTCCGATCCCGGGAGCGGACATTTTCCCTGATGATGCAGGTCAGTGGTCGGGCAGGTCGGGAAGCAGGCGAGGGCAGTGTGCTGGTACAGACATACCAGGCGGACAATCCGGTTTTCGAATCCCTGCTGGCCCACGACTATGAAGGCTTCATGCAACGTGAATTGACTTACAGGAAACGGACAGCCTACCCGCCCTTTGGCCATATGATCGCGGTAGAGGTGCGGGGAAAGGTCGAGTCGGCTGTACACGATTGTGCGGTCGCCCTGGCAGCGCGTCTCAGCACCGTTGCCGGAGAGCCGGTCCAGGTGTTGGGTCCGGTTGCATCCGGTATTTATCGGTTGAAGGGATGGTTCCGGCAGGCCGTGTTGATTCGGGGACCGGAGCGGGGACCCGTTCGAAGAACCGTGAAAAAAACACTGGGGTCCTTCAATCCGGGTACGGATGATGTCCGCCTCACCATCGATGTGGACCCCCGCCAGTTCTGAATCATTCAGTTGAAATTCACCTTACCGCAAAAATTTCTTGACGTTGAAAAAAACAATGCTATATTTTTAGCAGGTGCTAAACATTTAGCAGAGACAGCCGTAAACAGATTGAAAACAGGTACAGGGTGGTGAAAAGAATGACAGCTCTGAAGAATTTAAGCCGGCGGGAAAGACAGATCATGGAAATCATACTGGATCTGGGTGTTGCCTCTGCACAGGAGGTCCAGGACCGGTTGGAGGATGCACCCAGCTATTCGGCGGTACGTGCCCTGCTTCGGATATTGGAGGAAAAAGGACACCTGGAACACCGGCGGCAGGGGCCCCGATATGTGTATGTCCCGACCGCATCCCTGGAAGATGTTCGGAAGTCGGCACTCTCTCACCTGATGCAGACCCTGTTTGACGGGTCCATGGAAGAAACGGTGGCCACCCTGCTGGATCTGCATAACAGTGAGATTTCGGATGAAGAACTGGAGCGGTTACAGGTCCTGATTTCGGAAGCGCGGAAGGAGGGACGTTGATATGGGTACATTCCTGGAAGCAATGACAGCTTCTCCCGTCTTCCTGTGGCTGATCAAAGCGACGCTGATCGTGTGTGCGGGATGTCTGGTGACCAGCCTGATGAAGAAAAGCGGTCCCCGTGCCCGCTATGCCGTGTGGGTGACGGTTTTTGTATCGCTGGCCGTTCTGCCCATGGTCCATGTCTGGGGCCCGGGCTGGAACCTGGCCCTCCCACTGCTGGATAACAAGTCCCGGGCCGTCTTTGAAGATGTTGAATTGACAGTGCACGCTGCTCCGACCCCGGAACAGACCATACAGCTAACCTGGGTAATGGACCAGCCGTCCATTACCGCGGCAAGCACCAGTGAAGGACAATTGCCCGCAGAATCGGGAACCTACATGATCCGAGCGGAGAAACTGCTGTTCCATGGATCCGATGATCAGACGCATCCCGCTGTTTCCGGAACAAATGGCGTAGTCGAACAGCCCGGCGAAACGGGAGGCGGACTCAGTATGACCGGCTCCATGGCAGTGGCCTGGTTCATTGTTGCATCCCTGTTGATCATGCGGTTGCTGGTGGGCCGGACGGTTGCCATACGGATGGCGTCAAGGTCTTCCGGCGTATCCGGTTCCGCGTGGCAGTTTGTTATCCGGTTTGTCAACCGGGCGTTGGGATTGCGCCGGACGGTTCGATTTGTACAGAACCGGGATGTAACGGTTCCACTGACTTTCGGTGTGGCACGTCCGGTGGTCATGTTACCCAGGGATGCGGTTGACTGGGATATGGACCGTAAGCGAATTGTATTGCTGCACGAATGTATTCATATCAAACGTCTGGATGACATGGTCCGAATGGCAGCCCGGATCGTGGCCATCATCCACTGGTTCAATCCATTGGTCTGGTGGGCGTTTTCCCGCCTCAAAGTTGAACAGGAAAAGATCTGTGACCTGGCTGTCCTCAATACAGGCATCAAGGCGTCTGATTATGCCGCCCACCTGGTTGCGCTTGCTCGGGGGATGCGGCCGATTCCCCTTGCCGGTGCGGCCACGCTGGGCATGGCAGGAAAGGCGGAGCTGTCCGGACGCCTGACGGATATTCTCAAGAACAAACGCGTTCACAAGGAGTCAAGCATGAAAACAAGAATCGTTGCTACGGTTGCCGTTCTGATCGGGCTGGGCCTGATTGCAACCATGAACCCCACTGTTGTTGCCGCCTCCTGGGATTCTCCCGGAATCGTAGCGGATACTCACATGATCTCGACGTTTGCTGACGAACAAGACCCGGCTGTGCCCGTGGAACCGGAAACACCAGCGGAACCGGAAAAACCGGAGACACCCGAAAAGCCGGAAAAAGTTGCGAAAGTGAATGTCTGGGTCTCTGCTGACGAAGCATCTGCAGCGGGCGAGGATCAGAAGGTCTATGTCGTCAAGGACGGTGACAAGACCAGGGAAATCAAGGTCAAGGTAAAGGGTGTTGACGGAAAAGACGGCAAGGGTATGGTGTTCATCAGTAAGGATGACGGCGAACCGCAGGTCATTCATATGGACCAGTTTGTCGTCGACGTGGACAGCCAGGTAAAGCAGGCGATGGAAGAGCTTGAGAAAGCCCGTAAACTGCTGAACGAAAAAATGGTGAACGTGGACCAGATCATGGCGGAGGTGAACGCCCAGCTGAAGGACCTGAATTTCGATGATGAAACGGTACGGAAGCAGGTGGAGGCCACCATGCGCCAGGTTGAAGAAACGTTGAAGAAGCAGAGTGACCAACACAGGATCGCATTGAAGAATATCCAGAAAGCGGAAATGAAGCTGCAGAAGCAGATGTCCATGCATCAGGCACGCTGGTTTGACGCGGAGAAGATGAAGCATATCGAACTGGAGAAGATTCATGCCATGGAAGCGCTTTCCCAGGAAGAGCGGGAAAAACTGCACGCTGAGATGGAAGCGCACGCAAAAGAGATGGAAGCGTACCATATTGAACTGGAAAAGCTCCATGATGAAATGATTGTTGAACTGGACGAAAAAGAACTGCAGAAGATGAAGGTCATTATCAAGGCAAAAGAAGGTGAACTCCGGGAATTGGAGCATACCGTTCAATTGAAAGAGCTTGCCGAACTGAAGAAGTTGAAGGAACTGGAAAAGATCCACGAACTTCACGGCGATCACAACGTCTATGTCTGGCATGCTGATGGGGATGCGGAAGACATGCTCATTGAAATGGACAATGACTACAGTTTCACGATCAAGGATGATGGCAACCACCAGTTGAACATCGCATTGAAGATCAACATGACCGAACTGGAAAAGGGCGACCGGAAGAAGATTGAAAAGGCTGCCAGGAAACTGGAAAAGTCGTTACCGGGTGATGTGGAATTTGACCAGGAAGTGGATGAAGGGGATTTCACCGTTTCCATCAAGGTCGCGGAAGGTGAAAAGCTGAATGACAAGGCCCATGACCAGCTGGACAAGGCATTGAATGACTTCATGGATACGGTTGCCGACATCAAGGGAGTAGACGAAGAAGACGTGCGGGAAATCCGCATCATGAAGAAGAAAGACAAGGACGGCAAAGTCGTGATCCGGAAGAAAAAGGTAGAAGAAAAGAAATAACAATAGTTGTGCACATCCTTCCACTGGACCACCCGCTCATCGGCGGGTGGTTTTTTTGTGAACGGCTGACAATCCGTTGTATAGAGTGACAATTATTGTCA
>CAZDKZ010000011.1:35210-44482 GCA_964506215.1 uncultured Holophagae bacterium | reverse complement strand
CGGATATCCACCAGCTTGGTGCATCGTGTCCGGAAGCCATAGTCCCGTTCTTCACTACCGAATTGCCAGCCCAACTCCGGGTTGATGCCCCGGTCCGCTCTGGGCAGAATCAGGGAGGGGGACTGGAACCGTGCCACGTCACCGTCCATGATGGCAAATGCCGGAATGGTCACCGTCGCCGTGACAACCATGGGTCTGGAAATGTCCCAGGGACTCTGGAAGTCCAGATTCCGGATTTCCGCTGCAGGATAAGGAACGCGAATCATGCCGGTGAAATAGCCTTTGGACTGAATTTCATGGTCCCGCTGACCGTAGCGGCGCATCCGGGCGTCCACCTGGCCTTCGCCTTCAATCCGGATGGTGCCGGTGAAGGTGCCGTCCCGGTCGACCTTTCCGGTTGTCCGGATCCGGTAATAGTGATTTTCCGGTGCCGAGTAGGGGGTGGTCATCAGTTCCTGGCCATCCTTGTAGCCGATCAGATACTGCTGTTCCTGTTCGGCGGAGGACCACTGTTCCCGCACCCAGGGGACCCAGGTGGGATCGAGCATTTCAAACGTGCCGTCTTCATGGCGGAGCGCCACCACGCAATGGTTGAAATGGTCGGCGGGGAAGTTTTCAATCCGGGCGCCCGCCATGGTCATGGCCGGATAGGCGTCCAGCCCGGCAGCCCGGAGGAAGGTAATCAGCAGACTGGCTTTGTCTTTGCAGACCCCCTGGCGGTCGGTGTAGTTCATGTCGGCCGGATGGAGGGTAAACCCTTCCCCTTCGCCCATGGTCAACCCGGAATACCGGATATAGTGGGCAACCCAGTGGTTGAGCACATCCACTTTTTCATCCACGGTCTTGCAATTGGCCACCAGTTCGTTGACCTTGTCCTGGATTTCCGGCGTGTAATTGAATGCGAAATGCTCATTGACCCCGTAGAACCACTCGGACTTGTCCGTCCAGGAAACCGTGGTGGAGATCAGCAGCTTTTCACACACATCGGAAGCGTCCACCATGTGGGCTTCCCGCTTCAACGGTTCAATGTTTTTCTTGGTGAAGGTGTACCGCATGCCATAATCCGTGAACTCGGCAACCGGTGTGACCTCACCATGGAAATATCGGTACTGGATGGGTTTTTCCTGGGGCAGCTCCACTGCATACCGCTTGTACAGGGTGGGGGTGAAACCCTGGAAATGAACGATATCGTAAAAATGGCCCTTCATGGGCGGTGTGAACCGGGAATCGTCGGATCCGCTGTTCACGGGGTCATCCAGCAATGCGTAGGAAAATCCTTTCCGTTTGACGGTGTACTGAACCACATCACCCGGTTCCAGCAGGCCGAACGGAATGGACACCCGGATATTGGGCCAGTAGATGGCTCGTGCGGGTTGGGGGAATTGCTTGACCGTTTCAAGATCAACCGTTCTTTCCGATCCGTCGGCGTGCATGATCCTGGCGTCCGTAACCCGCTGGTCCTGGGTCAATGGATCATAAAAAAAGGATACCGTGTGAAAATCACGGCAACCGCGGTCGGAGAGGACCTTGATGGCCCGGGTTTCCTCCACGTTGGTCATGCCGGTCGGGAAGACTTTTACTTCGGTATCTTCCATCAGCATGACATGGTCATGGGTTCCTTTGTATCGGTCGGCTTCCGTTGACAGTTTGTTCAGATCTGCCGGTCCGGCAAACACTGTCCACGCGGTGACGACGCACAACATCAGCACAGTCCATGTGCGTTTCATAGTACCTCCATGTTCAGGTATGGCTTGCAATCAAGTTTCCGCATCGGGTTGATATACGAAATTTTCTTCACGGGGTTTTATCGGATTACCGGGTTATTCCGAATTGAAAAGGTCTGCCCATTCCGATTCACGAAATCCCACCAGCACCGTTTCGCCTAGAACCAGAATTGGTCGCTTCACCAGCATGCCGTCGGTTGCCAGCAGATCAATCAGTTCATCCGTGCTTGCGGACTGCATCCGGTCTTTCACGCCCAGTTCCCGGTATTTTCTGCCGCTGGTATTGAAGAAGCGCTTGAGCGGGAGGCCCGACTGTCCGATCCACAGGGTCAGTTCCTTTCGGGTGGGCGGGTTTTCGACAATGTGGCGATATTCCACGTCCGGATGGTGTTCGCTCAGCCATTTGGCGGCTTTTTTACAGGTGCCGCAATTGGGATAATGGATAAACAACGGTTTCAAACGAGCCTCCTTATGGCAATGGGTTTATGACCCTGAAATCACGGTTCGTACAGCGTCAGCGAAGCGGATAATTTCATTTTCCGGTGTATCAAAGGATGTCATCCACCGGACAATCCCTTCATCCTCATCCCAGACATAGAAAAAGAACTGCTCCTGGATGGCGGGAATGGTTTCCCGTGGCAGTTTTGCGAACACGCCGTTGGCTTCAACCGGCTGGGTGATCGTTACGCCCGGAATATCCGCGACCCGTTCCGCCAGCAGTCGGGCCATACGGTTTGCATGACGGGCATTCTCCAGCCACAGGTCGTTCGTCAGGTAGGCATCCAGCTGAGCGGACAGGAACCGCATTTTGGACGCCAGTTGCATATGCTGTTTCCGGAAGAATTTCATTTCCGGTTCCAGTGCCGGGTTCAGCACAAGCAGGGATTCACCCTGTAGCAGACCGTTCTTGGTGCCACCGAATGAAACGATATCAATGCCGGCGTCCGTGGTGATTTCCCGGAGGCTGACGTTCAGAAATGCGGCGGCGTTGGCAATTCTCGCCCCATCCATGTGAACCAGCAGGTTGTGTTCATGGGCGTAGTTCGAAATGGCTTTCAGGTCTTCCGGTCGATAACAGGTGCCCAGCTCGGTACTCTGGGTGATGGACACCACTTTGGGTTGACTGTGGTGCTCGTCCCCACGACCATGCAATGCCTGTTCAATGTCTGACACCCGCAGCCGACCGTCTGTTGTGGGAAACGGTTTCAGTTTGCACCCGGTGGCCTGTTCCGGTGCCCCGCATTCGTCCGTGTGGATATGTGCGTTGGTGGTGCAGATGACCGCATGGTAGGGCCGTGTCATGGCCTTGATGGCCACCACGTTTGCCCCGGTCCCGTTGAAAACAGGGTAGAGAATGGCCTGCTCCCCGAACTGTCTGCGGACCGTTTCCTGCAAGCTTTTCGTCCATGGGTCGTCCCCGTACGCAATGGTGTGTCCCCGGTTGGCATCCTGGATGGCCTTGAGGATATCCGGGTGTATGCCGGAGTGGTTGTCACTGCCGAAACTGATGGGTATGTGCATGAATCGCCTCCGCGGTTTACTGTTCTCTCTGTACTGTACCGGATGGTCGCTCGTGACGGAAGGGGAAATGAAATGACACAGATATTACATGTCTGTCCGATTGAAACCGATTGAAAAATCCGCCGTGCGTGATACATTATTAACACTACAACCCTTAACATGGAGCAGCCATGAAAGAGCGGGATGTGTTTAGCCATAACGGCGGTCAGGCGTATACGGAGTATATTCTGCTTGTCGTTCTGGTAATGGTACCCATCTACTGGATATTCAATACGTTTATCCAGGCGGTGGATTTTTATTTCAAACTGGTCAGTTTTTTTGTGCAACTGCCATTTCCCTGATGGGAAAGGCGCCATATCCAATAGGAGGTTTCGATGTTCAAACTGATGCAGATGCTGGGCTCACGGGTTCCGTCCGAACTGGGCGTCAAGATGCCGGATTTGAAGAATCTGGCACGCCGGTTCCACGAAGACGAAGAAGGGCAGGGGATGACGGAATACATCATCATCCTGGTTCTGATTGCCATCTTTGTTATTCTCGTGGTTAAGGTGTTTGGTACGAAGATCAAGGGTCTGTTCAAAGACTCCACCAACGCAATTAACGACAACGTAAACGCCACACCGACTGAATAGGCGGACTAGGTGGAGGGGGGTCTGGAGATCGCGCGAAGCGTGGTGTTGTATGGTGTGATCACCGTGTGCGCTTTGACCGACATTCTGCATGGGAAGATTTACAACCGGGTCACCTACCCGGCCATCGGCATTGGGTTGCTGCTGGGCCTGCTGACTGGTTTCATGATGCTCAAAGCGTCATTGATCGGTCTGTTGGTGGGCTTTATTCTCTATTTTCTCGTGTTCATGATGGGTGGTTTCGGCGGCGGCGATGTGAAACTGATGACAGCGGTGGGGGCACTCATGGGTTATCCCTTTGTCCTGTACGCGTCATTTTATTCGGCCCTGGTGGGCGGGGTGATTTCGCTGGGCGTAATCATCTGGAAGGGCCGTTTTCTGAAGACACTGCGTAACATATTTTCCGTTCTGTTCTCCTACCCCCTTTCCCTTCTGTTTCCCGGTGTGGAACCCGTATCCCTGAACCCGGAAAACAGTACCCGTATCCCGTACGGGTTTGCCATCTGTCTGGGAACGCTCTGGACAGTGATTGAATTTCATTTTCAGGTCAGCATTTTTGACCTGTTCAAAGGAAGCGGGTGGTCCATATGATCCCAATCAGGCAGCGTGGCGGGGCTGCGTTTGAGTATATTGCCATCATCGTGATCGTCGCCCTTGTGGCGGTGGGTGCCACCTACTGGTACCGGACCCATGTGGTCCAGAAGGGTTTTGAAAAATCCATTGAATCCATTGATGCGGGGAATGATTTGATTTCCGGTGAACTGGAACAGGAAACCGGAAAATTGTCAGATCTGAAGCTGTCCGGACCCATGATCCTGGCCATTGGATGCGTGGTGGTGCTGCTGATGATTCTCATGTCCACGTTCAAGGCCGCCAAGAAGGCCAAGCGGGGTCTTCGGGACCTGAAGGAAGACGAGGACGGGCAGGCCATGACGGAATTCATCCTGACCTTCCCGCTGCTGTTGTTCATTACCCTGTGCATCATGCAATTGAGCCTGATTTACACGGCCCGGCTGGTGATCAATTATTCTGCTTACAGCGCGGCACGGGCCGCTGTTGTGTTCATTCCACTCTCATTTGAAGATGAATTGCCCGGCAAAATCAATATTGACAAGGACGAAGGTAAGCGGACCAAGCTGGAAAAAATCCGGGACGCCGCCCGGTTGACCTGCATGCCGGTTTCCGCAGCAGGTTCCGTGGTCCTCCAGAACTTTCGTGTGACCGTGCTGGGATATGACTATTATCCGTTGAGCACCGCGGGCCAGCTGATCGGCACCGCCCTGAGTGGCGTATCCTCTTTGTTCAACGCGGTGGGCGGGCTTTTCGGATCCGAAGACTTTGGCAACTATATCGCCTCGGCGATTAACCGATATACCTATTCCTACTTTTTCACCAACGTGGAGCTGCTGGATGGGGACATGCAGCCGATCACGTCCGGCCGGACATACAAGCGTGAAGTCGTAACCGTTCGGGTCAACCATGCATTCTATTGCGGGATCCCTATTGCCAACGCATTTCTGGGACAGAAGTGGGGATGGAACCTGTTTGATGAAATCGGATTGACCGAATACAGTGAACTGTTCGGGGGATTGTCCCTGGACGAATACACAACCGAAATATCCGGGGGGTATGTGTTCAAGTTGCATGGGGACTGCACCATGCTGGTTGAAATGAAGCAGGATCACTAGGAGGCACCATGATATTGATGCGGATGCGGGGACTGCACAGGGACGAGGGCGGCCAGTCCATTGTCTTTGTGGCCCTGACACTCCTGTTTGTTGTTCTGTTCGTGTTCATGGTGATCAATACCGGTGATGTGACCACCAAGAAAATGCGGGCCGTTTCCGCTGCCGACAGTGTGGCGGTGTCCGGTGCCACCTGGATGGCACGGGGCTACAACACCACCGCCATGATCAATGTGGCCATGAGCCAGATCCTGGCCATTATTATCCTGATCCGGGCCACCGAGCAGACCCACACCGTTGCCCGTATCCTGATTGAGGTGCAATATGCCATTGCGGAGGCCCTGAAAGCTTTCCCCTATACGGCCCCGATCGGGGCGGTGCTGTACATTGAAACCAAGATCGTGGATGTGGCCGAAGATGCCATTGAAGACATCATGGAGCCCCTCCGGGACAACCTGGACAACGACGGGGACGGCATTCTGTGGGATATCTGCAATGCGTTGACCAAGCTGGAAACGGTGATTGTCAAGGTGATACCGTTCGTGGCCCAGATCGAGTCCATCCGGATTGCGGCGGTGAATGGGGCCACGTTCGGGTTTCTCTATCCGATGATCCCGCTGGTGGAAAGTGATATCGGCTTGACGCTCCCGTTCATTGATGATAGTGAGCGGAAGTTTGAGGATCTGTGTCAGCCCACCCATGACGCAAAAGTCAAGGGACAGGGAAAGATTGAACACCTGCCCACCACCGACTACATGGGGGCGTCCGGTGTGTTTGGTGATATTCTCAGTGCATTGACCTTCGATTTTGACGGATATGGTCCGGCACCGCTGGACTATTTCAAGGCGTTCATGCCCTATCCGGCCCTGCGGATTCTGCCCCCGTTCATTGGTCTGGTCTATGACGGGGTGGTGGAGGCTACCTACATTACCATGTGCACGGACTCGGTGGGTACGTTCACCTTTGATAATCAATCTACCTCCTGTCCCCAATGTCGCCAGCACAAGGATGAGTTGAAGAACATTACAGTGAGTTATACCGAGGTAGCCACCCGTCGCTCCGGTGTGAACAATGTCACTGACGTTGTGGACAAGGTGATCTGTGATCCCATCGATATGGATCCCCGCTGCAAGGTGATTGACAGTGTCCACGAGGGTGACAAAGTCCATGAAATCTATGGCTACTATGAACCCAAGGTGGCCGGGAAAGACAAGATGGAAGGCAGTCAGCTGATCGAGCTGGACAATTCGCACCAGATTTCGGTCATGATGAGTATGCTGGGTAATGATTGCAAGAAAAAGGAAAAAAGCTCCTTCAAACGCACATACTATGATGGCCTGTATGATGACAAGACAGAAGCCACCAAGCGGGCCCGGGATGATGATGGAAATGTTATTCCGGTGACCATTACCCGGATCGAATACTGGGAACTGAAATCATGCATGTGGCAGGAAGAACGGGAAACCCCGCCGGGGAATGAAAGTGAAGAAGACAAGCCAAAACCCTACCTGCTCAACCGGGAAGATGACGATGGGGAAGAATACTGGAAAAACCACAAGGACTACGTCGGGATTACCTACATGAAGTCCGAGCAACATGTGCTGTCCGGCCGCTATCTGAAAAACCCCAATCCGCTTGGTTTGATTTATTTCTCCCAGAGCGAGATTTATGTGCCGGACGGTGTACAGGCACACCTGTTCAACCAGTGCTGGCGGGTACGGCTGGTCCGGTTTGACAAGCTGGGGGAAGTGGCAGGCGGTGTCAACGGCAGTTCCATGAACAACATGGAAAATACCACGGGTGAAAACCTGGGTGGCAATAACGGCGGGTTCCTGGGAGCCCTGAACAGTCTGGGAGGTTCATTAAGTGACGAATTTATCCTTCACTGATCAGCGGGGGCAGGCAATAACGGAATTTGCCATTTTTCTGCCCATTTATCTGCTGTTGATCTTCGGGTTGATCTTTTTTGCCAAGGCATACTACATCCAGCAGCAGACGGTTTCGGCAGCACGGTATGCGGCCTGGCAGAAGGGTGATTTCAACACCGACGATAATGAATTGAAGGAACAGGTGAAGAAATATTTCTTCCACCGGCTCAATCCCGACCGGGTGGAAGTGACACCGGAAACTTCCAGCCAGACTTACAACAGCATGATGAGCGAAGGCAGGAGCCAGGCCGGTGAATCCGGTGGGTCCGGAATCATGGAATCGGCCATGTCCGCCCTGATGGGTGTGATGGACACCCTGAGCAATACCCGGGGCTATCACGTGAGCTATGACCTGGAGGTATTGCCATTCTTGAAGCCGTTACTGGGTGACAAGACGAAGATCGGCGCCGTTTGCCATGTGGATAAGAACACCTGGTGCTGGAACAACGGTATTCACGGTTTCTGGGATGCCCTGTGGCAGATGATCAAGGGTATGGCCGGCGGTATCGCGGATATCTTCAGCTAGGGGAGAATGGAGATGAAGAAGACACTGCGAATCTGCATGATTGCAATGCTGGTGCTGGGTGCCCTTTATGTGGGCGGCCGCTTCCCCCTGCTGGTCCAGGAGTCAGACGCGGATATTTTCGAGGTGTTCAACCGACCCAACCCGGATATTCCGGATTTCCAGCAGGGATCCAACATGTCCGAGGTGGGCCATACCATTGTCAACGGGGTACCGTTCGGGTATGCCGTCGAGGTGGTTCACGCACCGATTCCGGACATTATTGCCTATTACAAGAAGCTGTATGCACCCACGGCGATTCGCGTATTTACGGATGAGCAACTGGAAAAGGCCGGTGTGGTGGAAGGCGACGTGGCATTCAAGATGATTCGGGGCATGGAGACATTCGTGGCAAAAGCCCTGCCGCCGGTTTTCGAGCAGGTGGGTGATACCAACGGATTCTTCGGTGTACTGGACCGGGGGGATAACAACCGCATGTTCATCAAAAAGACCGACGATTTCTGGGACGACGTGGTGGGTAAAGCCGTCATTGCGTTCAAGCAGTCACCGGAATCTTCGGAAACCACGGTAATCCGGTTCTGGAGCGAAGACCGGCTGGACTGGGACAAGCTGATTGCCAGACCCGGTGAAGACGCTCCGGGTTTCGATCTGATGTACGTGGACCGGCACCCCTATGCGAGACGCCTGTTTTCGATGGGACAGCGGGACCGGTTCGGTGAGAACCAGTTCGTGGTATACGAAGTCAATGATGAAGTGCAGGGGACCATTTTGTACTACCTGTCTGATCTCCGGGCCAATGGCTGGTCCATTTCGGACGAAGTCAAGCAGGCAGCCGAGCGGAGCGGCAATCCCAACTTCTTCTTTGCCCACCGGGGAGACCGGGAATTGTCGATCTACGTGGAGCCACAGAAATATGGTGGCTGCATGGTGACGTTTCATCAGAAACCAACACATTAAGTTCAGTTTAAATATTGGGGAGGTTGTATGGACAAGAAAAAGGCAATGATCTTTGCAGTCCTGTTGGCGGTGGTCGGGGTAATCCTGATCCAGATGATGATCAGTGGAGAAAAGAAAAAATACACGGATGAATCCATGCTGGAGAATATCCTGGTGGCCCGCGGCAAGATATCTGCAGGAACCACCATTGAGGCCAACATGGTTACCAGCCAGCGGTTTCACAAATCCCTGGTGTCTCGTGACGCGATCCGGGCCGGTGAACTGAACCAGGTGCTGGGGTCTGCGCCCAACACCGACATCCAACC
>CAZDKZ010000011.1:7235-35110 GCA_964506215.1 uncultured Holophagae bacterium | reverse complement strand
GTGGACAGTGTCTCTTCCGGGAATCCCGGAGTGGTGGACATCTTTATCCCCAAGGATCAGTCCAAGGTCATTCTCAAGGCGGTGGGTGTGGGAACGACGGAGATCAGCCTGATTATGGCCAACGGTTCCACGACCAATTATATGGTGACCGTACTGGCCCAGGATCCCAAGAAGATCAAGAGTGAGGTGGCCGACCTGCTTGCCGGTGTGGAAGGCATCAGCCTCAAGGTTGTTGGGAACCGGGTGATCATTGACGGGGAAATTCTGACCGAGAATGACAACAAGCGTATTGAAAAGGTCATGACCCTGTATGGTGACCAGGTGGTGAAGTTCGCCGAGTTCAACCAGGCATACCTGCCCAAGGAAGACAACGTCATGGTGGAATTCAACCTGGTGGAGGTCAACACCAATAACATGGGCGACTATGGCATTAACTGGAACAAGGCCATCCAGGGTCTGGGTGTCAACTACAACTATTCCCGTGACCTGGTGGCGGGCGCGGTGACCGGCAGCACACTGGGCATCGTTTCCAACTTTGCCGGTGCCATCAGCCTGATGGTGGGGAACGGTCATGCCAAGGTATATGACACCCACCGGGTGATCACGGTTTCCGGCAGTCCTGCCAACTATTATGTAGGCGGCGAGTTCGGCGTGCGGAACATTACCCAGCAGACCTCCACCGTGGAATGGAAGGAATATGGAACCAAGTTTGACGTAACCCCCATCGTGGACACCCTGGGTAACATGCGGATCAGCATTGATTCTGAAATATCCGAACTTTCCGGCACCATGGTGGAAGGTATCCCGTCCCTGAAAAAGAACAAGGTGAATACCGTGGTCCGGATCAAGGAAGGGGAAACGATCGCCCTGGGCGGCTACATCAAGCGGGTTAAATCAGAAGACATCTCCAAGGTGCCGGGACTGGGTTCGGTACCGGTACTGGGCGGCCTGTTCCGGTCCAAGCAGTATCAGCAGGGCCAGACCGACGGTGTTATTTTCATTACCGCCAAGCGGATCACTGCCGAGGACCAGGACATGAAGGACATGATCGATCAGCCCATTGAAAAGTTCGATCAGGAACAGAAGAAATGGTACCAAAGGGATAAGAAATGAAGTTGACGGTTGTCGGGAAGGATGGGCTCCGGAAGGAGATCAAGCCGGTTCCGGCGGAGTTCATTGTGGGCCGGGAAGCACCGGCCCAGGTTGTGCTACCGTCGGCTGTTATCTCCCGTCAGCATGCGGTTTTCCAGGTCAAAGACAACCATGTCTGGGTGACCGATCTCAGCGCCAACGGTGTGTTCATTGAGAAAACCCGCCTGGACAAGAATGTGCAGACACCGGTCCAGCTGGGCCGGCCGGTCACCATAGGCGAGTTCACCCTTGTTTTTGAGGACGATACCGTGCCCCAGCGCCAATCGGCGGTGATCGAAGCGGAAAAGCCGGTTGCGAAGGCTGCGACCCCGTCCGGCCGTTTCAGTAAAGAGCAGTTGGATGCCTTGTCCACCATACGGGATGAAATTCACTATAAACTACTGGAAACACTGGATTTACGGTGGGTTGATTTTACCGCAAAGGCCGACCGTGAGCTGGCCGAAATGGTGTCCAAGCGGCTGGACATGATCATTCAGCAGATGAGTTCAGCCATTCCCAAGTGGGTGGACCGCCCGCTTTTGAAGAAGGAAATGCAGGATGAAGTGGTCGGCCTGGGCCCGCTGGAAGACTTCCTCAGGGACGAGGATGTCAGCGAAATCATGGTGGTGTCCAAGGACCTGATCTACGTGGAGAAGAAGGGGAAAATCGTCGAGTCCGAGAAGCGCTTTTCTTCGGACCCGGCACTGATGGCCATTATTGAACGGATCGTGGCACCCATCGGGAAGCGGATTGATGAATCTTCCCCGTTGGTGGATGCACGTCTGAAAGACGGTTCCCGCGTCAATGCCATCATTCCGCCCCTGGCACTGAAAGGCCCCTGTCTCACCATTCGCAAGTTCGGTACCAAGACCCTGCAAGTGTCCGACCTGATCGGTTTCGGCACGCTCAACGACAAGATGGCCAAGTTGATTGAGATCTGTGTCAAGGGGAAGAAGAATATCGTCATCTCCGGTGGTACCGGTTCCGGTAAAACGACGTTGCTGAACGTGCTGGGTGCGTTTATCCAACCGGATGACCGTATCGTGACGATTGAGGATGCGGCGGAATTGCGGTTGCCCCAGAAGCACGTGGTGTCACTGGAATCCAAGCCGCCCAACGTGGAAGGCAAGGGCGCCGTAACCATCCGGGACCTGGTCAAGAATGCCCTGCGTATGCGGCCGGACCGGATTATCGTGGGTGAGTGCCGCGGCGGAGAAGCCCTGGATATGCTCCAGGCCATGAATACCGGCCATGCCGGGTCCATGACCACCGGTCACGCCAACTCGCCCGATGACATTCTGCGACGCATGGAAACCATGGTGCTCATGTCCGGTATGGATCTCCCCATCCGGGCCATCCGGGACCAGATCGGATCTGCGGTGGACATCATTGTCCAGCAGAGCCGTCTCTCTGACGGGTCCAGGAAGATCATGAATATCTGTGAGGTGATCGGGCTGGACGATGATTACAACATCCTGGTGGAAGACATTTTTACCTATGATCAGTTGGGTGTGGATGAGGCCGGCAAGGTCATCGGACGACACATGGCAACCGGGTATCTTCCTTCATTCCTGCCGGAATTCAAGGCACGGGGGATCGATGTTCCGGAAGACCTGTTCAAGGTGTAGCCATGAATATGAACTTCAACCTGGATGACGTCAAGTGGATCCTGGCTTACGTACCGTTGGCCATCGGTCTCCTATGGCTGGGTTATGCGTCCTATGAGGCGGTACTGCTGGGCTATCACCGATACCGGAACGGGTATGATAAGAAGATCAACGGGGAGCTCCAGCGGAATTTCATGCCCTACTCGGTGGATCGGTTTTTCCGTAACAATGTGCTCATCACCGTTGTGCTGGCCTTTGCCGGCTACTTGATGATGCACAGCTGGATGTTTGCCTTCATTTTCGGTGTCATCGGCTATTTCCTGCCCAAGATGTTCCTGAAGCTGTCCGCCCACAAGCGCGCGGAGAAGTTGGAACTGCAGCTCGTGGATGCACTGTACGTACTGTCCAATTCGGTTTCGGCGGGATTGACCATGCCCATGGCCTGCGAAGTGGTAACCAAGCAGCTGGTTCCGCCGGTATCCCAGGAATTCGGGCTGCTGGTCAATGAGCACAGGCTGGGGGTGCCGTTTGACAAGGCCATGGAAAGCATGGCACTGCGCCTCAAGTCAAACAACTTTGATCTCCTGGTGACCTCTATCCTGGTGGCCCGGCAGACCGGTGGGAATATCTCGGAAATATTCAAGACACTGGCGGAATCCATCAAGGAAATCATGCGCCTGGAAGCCAAGGTCAAGGCGTTGACGGCCCAGGGCCGGATGCAGGCCATTGTACTGGGCGGTTTGCCGTTTTTCCTGGCGGCTATCCTGTCCAAGATTGACCCGGAATTGATTAAACCCCTGTTTAATACACCCCAGGGGACACTGATTCTCATTGTTGCGTTCCTTTTCTGGCTGGTAGGCATCTACCTGATCCGGAAAGTAATCAACATTGATATTTAAGGAGGACAGCGTGTTATTTGAACTTGGTGGCTATGTGCTGTTCTTCCTGGCAATTTTCATCCTGATTTATGCGCTGTTCCCCGAGGAAGCAGCCATAGAGGAATTCCGGGTCAGTTTGCCCAAGGGACACCTGCAGAATAAGAAGGACCGGATTTTTGAGGAAAACAGCTTTATCCGGATCATTTATCCCATGGTGCTGGTATTCGGGGCCATGGCCAGCCGGTGGAAAATCAAACCAAAGCTGATGAATATGCTGGAACGCCGAATCGAATCGGCTGGATATCCATATGGATTCAGTAAGTTTGAATATATCGGGTTTGCATTGACGTTGTCCTTGCTGATGATGTTGCTGTTCGCGTTTTTCAATTATTCACTGGTTTCCAGTGTGAACATCTTTTCGTTGATTATCGGTTTCCTGGTGGGGAACATCATGCCGTATTTCTTCCTGGCCAACCAGTCGGATGAGCGGAAGATCAAAATTTACAAGGATCTGCCCTACAAGCTGGACGTGTTGACCATGGCCGTGGAAGCCGGGTTGGATTTCTTCTCCGCCATCAAGCGGATGGTGGCCCAGGATACAACGGACAGTCCATTGATCGAGGAATTTTTCCAGTTTCTGCAGGAAGTCCGCATGGGCAAGACCAAACGGGAGGCGTTGAAAGACCTGGCACGCCGGGCGGACGTGGAATCGCTGAACAGCGTGGTGTCCGCTATTGCCCAGGCAGAAACCATGGGAACCCCGGTGGCCCAGGTGCTGAAGGTACAGGCGGAATCGTTACGGATTACCCGGTCCCAGCGGGCGGAAAAGGCCGCCGGTGAGGCTTCGGTGAAAATCATGTTTCCGCTGATATTTATCCTGTTCTGCACCATCCTGATCCTGTTCGGCGGCATCATTGTCCGGTGGATGACCGGTCAGCTGTTCTGATTAACGGGAGATGGGCGTGACATCAGACAATGGATCAGGACCGTCGCGGTGTGTGCGGTTGATGTATGGGGACGGCGCCAGCGAGGTACGTGATCTGGTCGTCTGTAACACGCCCCTTACCCGAATGGTCGGCATGTTGAAAGAGCGGAACCCGGAGATTTCCCGTGTCTACCAGATTGTTCCATGCAACGGGGTGCATACCTGTTTCATGGCATTTCCGATTGATGTGGTATTTACCGACAGGTCCGGTAACGTGATCGCAGCCCGTACGGTGCCACCCTGGCGGATGTTTTCCCGAACCGCTGCCCACATGGTGTTTGAAGGTGTGGGCCTGTTGCGGGAAGAAGTTGTCCTTGAACGGCTGCAAGTGGAATAATATAATACGAACAACTATGGATATCAAAATTACGTTTTACGTTGGGGAAAAGCGGGATCGCGAGTTTCATTTTACCGGCAATGCTGTGAAAATCGGGCGTGCGGCCACCTGTGACATCATGGTCAATGATCCGATGGTGTCTTCCCATCACCTGAGTATTGTTGAGGTGAACGGGGTGGTGTGTGTGCAGGATGAAAACAGCATTAACGGAACATTCCTGGGCAAACAGGCGGTGATGGAACCCACGCCGTTGCAGGATGGCAGTGAAATCAGCTTCTGCAACTACCGGCTGGAAGTGCATCTTTCCGGAAAAGTCCCGAAGGTGGAACAGCCGAAACTGGAAGACCAGGCCAACCGTACCATGATGATGTCACGGGAAGACGTGGAGGGTCTCCGGAAGTCTTCATTGCCGTTCAACCTGGAAAAAAAGCAGGTGATCCTGATCGGTACCATTGTGGGACTCGTGCTGATTCTCCTTGTGCTGCTGCTTATTCCGACCGGCGATAGCGGTGGTGGTACCGCGCCGTTGAAAGTTGGGATGCTGGACAGCTACTTCCTGGAACTGGAACGTAAAATGCGGGACAGCGCAACGGACAAGGCCAACCTGGATGTGGCCCGGGACAATTTCAAACTGGCTACCGAACGCCTGAAGCTGGCGCGCCTCAACGAGGATGCGGAATACCAGGCATTGCTTTACCTGTACAAATCCAAGAACCACATGCTGGATATCCAACCGAGACCGCCATTGTGGGATGAAGTCAATCCCAAGATCGCAGAAGTTGAAAAATCGTTGAAAGATAAGCTGAACGGTCTTTTCCGGGACGCCTGGTTTGCGGAAAAGGAGGGTAACCGTCAGGGGGCTATTGAAATGTACCGTTCCATTCAGGAAGTGGTCCCGGAAGAACAGTCGGTTGTGTATCGCACGGCTGCGTTCAGGATCGTGAAACTCCAATGAAGATATTTCTCAAGCCGCTGACGTCGGCCATACCCGATGCCGTCCAGTTTGAGCTGGACGGTGACAAGATCCGGATCACCGTCGGTCGTAAGCCCGACAATGATTTTGTGATTCCGCTGCCCAATGTGTCCTCCTACCATGCTGTCCTGGAGCGGGAAGGTGACGGGATACACATGGAAGACTTGAACAGCACCAACGGTGTATTTATAAATGGGATAAAGATTGAAACCCGTACGCCGATCAATTCCGGAGACCGGATCTCTTTCGGTTCTGTTGATTTCCTGTTTGAGATCGAACAGATGAAACCGGTTCCTGCTATGCCGGCAGGAGACGGTACCATGATGGTGGATTCGTCGGAGTTTCTCGGGGAGCAGCCGGTCATTGCACCGGCAGACGATTCCATGGGACCGGTGGAGAAACCGGGTTCAAGTACGGTATTGTTCGGTATGAAAGATGTGCTGATGGCCCCGCGGCTGGTCATGCTCAATGAACAGCGGGACCCGACAGAAGAATATGCCCTGGACCGGAATGAGATTACGATCGGACGGGATCCGGAAAACAACATTCAGATTGATCATGCCTCCATTTCCCGATTGCATGCCCGGATTATCAAGAAGGGTGAAAACACCTTCCAGATCACGGATGAGAACAGCACCAATGGACTGTTCCTGGATGACAAGCAGGTGAATCGGGCGACACTGCACCATGGAGAGGTGATTCGCTGTGGCGATGTGGAAGCCGTATTCCTGGCGCCGGGTAAACTGTTTGCGTTTGAGGAATTGAAGGCAGGCAAAACCAATGGCAGCAGCGGCGGTTTGGATCGAAAAAAATTGATCATGATCGTCGGCGGTGTATTGGTGGTCGTGCTGATCATCCTGATGCTGATTCCCACCGGGGATGATGGTGGCGGAAACGCGGGTGGCAAACGGTTGACCGCGGACGAAATCATGAAAGAAGTCCAATTCTCCATGGATAACCAGGATTGGGACCGGGTGGTGCAGCTGGTGGACACGTTCCAGTTGAATAATGCGGACCAGCAGCTTGCAAAGGCCAAACATGAAATCGAGAGCCGGACCCTGTATCAGCAGATGAACCAGAAAATCAATGACGCGGATTTTGCCGGTGCGGACGAAATACTGAAGCAGATCGCGACCGATACCGTCTACGCTGCACGGGGCAAGCAGACATTTGATGACGCTGTGACGGACTATATTACCGACCAGGACCAGCAGATAGAAGAAGCGCAGGGCGAATCCCGGTATACCGATGCATTGCAGATTGCGGAAGACCTGAAGCAGCGGTTCCCGAACCGGAAGGATGTGCTGGACACCTATACGGAAGTCAAATCCAACGCGGACCGTTTCTCCCGGCAGCAGGCACGGAACGCCGCCTACGCGCGTCGACAGCAGCAGGTGGTTCGTGCGGCAAACAGCAAGATCAACGATGCCCGTGATCAGTATGTCAACGGTAAGATCGTGGATGCGCTGGCCAGTTTAACCGAGGCGGGTAATGCGTATATTGCAAAGGGGTTCAAGGTGCCTTCCCGGATCAAGTTGCTCAAGGACCGGCTCAATGAGCTGCGTCAGAACTATACGGAAGGGAAGCAACTGATCCTGCAGGGAAAACTCCAGCAGGCAGCCCCCAAACTGCAACGCGTTTTCCAGATATCCGATTCCGGGTTGTTCGATGCAAGGGGTGCGATCGAAGCAGAGTGCACCAATCTCCTGGTGGACTACAACATGGACAAGGCCAATGCCCTGTACAAGCAGCAGAACTATGCGGCTGCTTACGGCTATCTGCAGCAGGTGCTGCAGGCCAAGCCGGGCATGAGTGCCGCGCAGACCATGAAACGGGAGATTGAAGGAAAAGGGCAGGAACTCTACAACAAGGGATACATTGAGCAGACCCAGTACCAGAATTGCAAGCAGGCGCTGTTCTATTTCCGTCAGGTGATCCAGATGGTGCCCAAGGATAATGAACTGTACAAGAAAGCACAGAAAAGGATTGCAGATTGCGAATGAGACTGTTGATCATGTTGCTGATATTGGTGGTCCCCCTGGGTCAGGTGCCCGCGCATGGCCAGAGTATATTCAACCGGGTTTCCGAGAAGTTGAACCTGAAAGGGGAGAAATACCTGAAACAGGCTGAGGATGCCTATGACCAGGAGCAATACCAGCAGGCCCTGGAGCTGTACCAGAAATACCTGAAGAAAAGTGATGAGCGGAATGCCGAGATACTCTATCGGATGGCCTTGTGTGGGTATGAACTGGGCAGTTTTGAGCAGGGTTACCCCTGGATCGAAGAAGCATCATCCCTGAAACCGGACAACCTGGACTATTCGTTGATGATGGCTGAGTATCTGGTGTCCCTGCGGCAGCAGGATGCAGCGGTCCAGACCTATCGACATATTCTGAAACTTCACCCCAAGGACTATCTATCCTATATCCGGTTGGGCGAACTGCTGGTGGATAACGGCGATCTTGCCGGTGCCCGGAAGGAATGGCTGGCCGCCATTGAACTGGATAGCACCCGGCCGGACGCGTACAACCTGATGAGCCAGAGCTACCTCCACGTGGAAAAGAACCGGTTGGAAGCTTTTTACTATGCGCGGAAGAGCGAAGAGGCCTCCGGTCCCAGGGACAAGCCGGCCGCGGCAAGATATGCGAAGCAGATTGCCGGTGACCTGCTGGAAGACTATGAAAATGACTACAAGCGGCGCAATTGCATGCGAACGGCCCAGGCCAGTTTCAAGAAGGCCCGTTTCCAGGAAGCATATGAACGGCTCAACGGCTGCCGGACACTGACCGGACTGTCCAGTGATTATTTCCTGCTGTTCGGCAAGGTCTGTGACGAGGTAGGAAAATTCAACGATGCGGCCTATGCCTATGAGCGGTGCCTGGCGTTGGGCATGGAATCAGGCGATGTCTGTTACCGGCTGGGATGGAGCTATCTCAACAGCGGAAACCGGGAGAGTGCTGAAATTGCCTTCAAGCGGGCAGCCGGATTTGATGACACACGGCTTAAGGCGCAGAAAATGCTTGAACAAATCCGTGCGAAATAGCTGAAACCCGCTTGACTTATAGATCGGGTCGTCGTAAATTAGAGAAAAAGCATGCGAACCATAATATGGGAGGTCGTTTCATGACGAAAGCTGATCTTGTGAACAAATTGATTACCGATCTGGATTTTTCCAGAAAGGAAGCAGAACGCACCGTAAATGTGTTCTTTGCGTCTATTATTGAATCCCTGAAACAGGGAGATGGGATTGAACTTCGCGGATTCGGCAGTTTCCGCTTGCGCCAGCGCCGCGCCAGAAAAGGCCGGAATCCCAAAACCGGCGATTCGGTCAACGTTCCGCCGAAGACAATTGTGTACTTCAAGGTTGGCAAGGATCTGAAAGAAGCCTTGAACTGAGTTCAGTTGATCCAGATCACATCAGGTGATCGGAACGGCTGGTATGGAGTATGTACATGTTTTCGGAAGGAAAGGAGACCAATATGAGAAAACTGGCAACTGTATTTTTGTTTGTATTGATGCTGAGCGGTGTGGCGGTACAGGCGGATGAACGTCCGCGTATTGCAATTATCGAATTCCCGGTGGATGATGCCGGGTTGTGGTCCGGATTCAAACCCCATAAGCGGGAAATTTCGGCAGCCCTGATCGACCTGTTCACCACGGCCATCGTGGAAAAGGGTTCATTCCGTCTGTTTGAACGGGAACGGCTTGCGGCCATTATGAAAGAGCAGAACCTGGGTCTGTCCGGCAACATCACGCCGGAAACAGCGGTCCAGGTGGGTAAACTGCTGGGTGTCCAGTATCTGCTGACGGGCCGGGTAACCAAGTTTGCCTACAAGGGCAAGAGCTATGACGCGTTCTTCAAGGTCGGCTTCAAGTATAAGAGCCAGGAACTCCAGGGAAGACTGGATATCCGCCTGATCCGCACGGACACCGGTGAAATCGTATACGTGGACAAGGGCTCGGGCGGCAAGAAGTTCAAAAATCTCCGGGTCGCCAGCATTGGCGGCGGTACGGACTTTGACCAGACGATGGTCAATGACATCTTTGAACCCATCATTACAGATATGGCCACCAAAATGACGACCAAGGTGGCAGATCTGAAGATCACCCCGGCAGCCATGACCAAGGATGAAGGCAAGATCATCAAGGTCAGCGGTTCCCAGATTTATATCAACCTGGGTTCCCGTAACGGTGTGAATGCGGGTGACACGTTCACGGTATACCGGATGGGCGAGGCATTGATTGACCCCGACACCGGTGAAGAACTGGGTGCCAACGAAACCCGGATCGGTTCCCTGACCGTATCCTCTGTCCAGGAGAAATTCTCCATCTGTTCCATTGCTTCCGGCAGCGGATTCAATACAGGAGACTTGGTCAAATAGCATTGATCAGTACGGGTATATATTTCTGAAACGGATAATTCGCAGGGGAAGCTGAAAGGCTTCCCCTCTTTTCTTACGGGGGGTAAATGGGATCGCATCGGGGGGTGTCGACAACGGAATATGTCCTGTTGCTGGTCATGATCGGAATTTTTTCCATGCTTGCGGTGAAGAGTTTTGGTGTAAAGATCAAGCAACTGTGGTCGGATTCCGGAAATCAGTTGTCCACGTTGACGTCCGTATTCGACGAAGAAGTGGAAGAACCGGCATTGCCGCAGACCGGGTTGGGTCTGCGGGGTGATGAAGACAACGGGGACATACAGGAACCGGAAGACAACAACCCGCCCAATGACTGTGCCGAGCGTTTTGCCGCCATGGACCTGGAATATGACCAACAGACAGCGGTTTTGTCGGCACAGATTGATGCAGCGCAGGGTCGGTATGATGCTGCCATGGCGTTTCGCATGCGGTATCGGCGGGCAGGGCGTTGGGGCGGATTCGGTTACTGGACACGTGAATATATTCATCCGCCGGAAGTGCGACAAGCAGCCGAACAGCAGCTTCAGGATGCCCGTGCCATTTACGATGATTTTGAAGCGGACTGGCAGTCCCGTTATCAGCAGCTTCAGTCAGAATGTGGAGACTGAAGCTTGGAAAGTTCTATGGGATCCTGGTGTAAACGAACAGCAGCATAAACGCCACGATTGTACCCAACGCCGCGATAATCAACCGATCCATTTGATGAATATCCGGTTTTCCGTGCAGCATCTGGAGTGAGACGGTCAGGTACACGGAGAGGATCAAACAGGCGGGAAGCATGGGTACATTTGTGAGTGCCGCGATAATCAGGATGTTCAGTGCAATAAAGCACGTGAGGATCCGTGCCGAGATGATCCAGTTGGTTGACAGGGCGGGGAGTGAACCGTAACCTGCCGCACGATCTCCGTCCATGTCTCTGAAGTCTTTCATGTTGGCCAGCAAAAAGGCCAACATGAAAATGGCCGTGATCAGTGATGTATGTTCCAGCAGGATTTTTGCCGAGATGTTATGCCCACCTGTTTCCGAACCGGCCAGCACAAGGGTGATCACCAACAGCGCAATGGCCATCTGCCCGAATGGATACATGCGCCGAACGTTCAGATGACGGGAAACATACAAGTGAGCGATTGCTGCCAGTGCAAACCAGAACAGCAACAGGTTGGGTGATACGGGCAGCATGAACATCAATGATGTGATCCAGAGAATTGCAGACAAATCTGATGCCAGTTGCTCGGATACCTCTCCTGTAACCAGGGGTCGTGTCGGATTGGATATCCGGTCACCGGGCAGATCCGCAATGTCATTTCGCAATTTGGTTGAGAGAAAGAGCAGCCAGACACCCATCAATCCGGAACCTGCGCGAAGGGCTTCCTCCACGCCGTGTGAGAGTCCATTCCCGCCCAGTTGAAGCCGGGCGAGCGCGTATCCGGACAGGTAAGCACTCCCGTATGCAATCAGCCGGGATGGGTACAGCAGTTGAAGGAGAATATGCAGGTTCCGCTTCTGTTCATACCCCAATCGCAGTGCGATCAGGGCCATGGTGAACAGAAAGGGAATCAGCAGCATCCGGTGATGATCAAACGGACCGATTTCCATTGGCGTGTGGTGGGGGGCATGGAATATGGCAGTGTGAATTGCGGGAAGAAAACCCCACATGACGATGATCAGATAGGAGCCAATCGCGCTCGCAACGCTGCGAAACCAGGACGCCTGCAGGACCAGTCGGGAAAAGGCGAGAATCCCCAGAATAATCAGGATGACTTCAATCCGAATCCCGGGCGATATCCCACCCAGGTGTTGCAACGGGTTGAGCATTTGAACGATGACTTGCATCAGTCTCTCTGGTTGATACTGGTACATAATTGTGTACCCGGCGCCACCGGAGATCAGGCTGTCCAGAATCGGGACCGTCAGAATGACCGGAAGACCGACAATTGTCCAGGTGAGTACGTTTCGGAATGGACGGGAGAGTAAAAAGGCGAGAACACAGGCCAGTGAAAGTATCACCAGCCACCAGCAGAGAAACACATGACACAGGTCGACCACATTCTCGTAAAACGTGACTCCATAGTTCAATTGATGGGGTGGTTCAAGCAGGTCTTCCAGGAGCATTCGCAGTACGATGACTGCGCTGCCGGTTGCAAAAAGCGGCCCGATCGGTACACACAGCTTCTGCCATGAATCACGGTAGAAGGAAATGGGCTTCATAAAACATTCCTGTAATCGCCGAAACGGGCCATGACCAGTGTCAGGGCAGCGATGCCGGCAGTTTCTGTTCGCAGGGTGCGGCCGGGGAGGTAAACCGGTGCGGCTCCCCAATCCGTTAACTGCTCCACTTCGTGTTCCGCGAATCCACCTTCCGGGCCGATAACAACGCCGGCTGAAGCGGGGTTCGGGGGCGTCAGCAGCTTTTCCTGCAGTTGTTGTTCATAAAACAGGAAGGTGACGTCAAGCGGAACCATGTAATCACGCAGTTCTTTCAATTGAATCGGGTCGGGCAGATCCGGAATCCGGGTGCGTTTGCATTGACGAACCGCTTCCTTTGCGATTTTGCGGATCCGGTCCATTTTCCGCGTCAAATCCATCTTTCGATACTTGGCATGGGTGTAGCGGGAAAGAAAGGGTATGATCCGGCTTGCGCCCAGCTCTACGGCTTTCTGGACAACCACTTCCAGTTTCTCCAGGTGGTCCGGCATGCCCTGGAACAGGGTGACGGCCAGTCCGGGTTCACATTTCATTTCCGCTTTTCCCAGCGGTGTGATCACGGTGGTGTCCGTGATGGATTCGATCCGGCCTGGAAAGCAGCCCCTGGGCGAGATCAGTTCGACCAGGTGTCCCGGTTGCAGGCGCAGCACGCGGGTGGCATAATGATGCTCTTCCCGGGAGAGTTGAATCGGATTGGTTTCATCTTCCACGAACAGTCGTCTGATCTGCATACGTTACCGTTCGCACAAATAACAGATCCACTCGGACCGTGTCCGTGTGTCCAGGACCTTCAGTCCCAGTTCCCGGATGAACTGTTCAAATGCAACCGCGTCCCTTTCCAGGACGCCGCTGAGTACCACCCGGTCGCCCACCCATTCCAGGATATCGGGCAGGATCCGCCGGATGATGGTTTCGATGATATTGATGACCACGAGGTCTGCATTTCCGGACTGGTTCAGGGCGTCATGAGTGCCCACAAACCCCATTACGTCATGGTCGGTATGGCCGTTCAACGAAAGATGATGATGGATGGCATCCGCGCAAAGTGGATCCACGTCAAACGCGGTAATCGAACCGGCACCCCGCTTCAACGCCAGGATGGATAGAATACCGCTGCCCGTACCCACATCCAGCAGGGAGCAGGTGGGCTGGGCGTCCACGTATTCGGCCACATATTCAGCGGCCAGGGCCGTTGTGGGATGAAGTCCGGTGCCAAATGCCTGTCCCGGTTCCACCACGATGGTATCCGGGCTGGACCGGTCGGTGTCTGTGGCTTCCCACTCGGGTACCACGTGGACATAGCGATTCATCCGGAAGCGCTTGAAATGTTGTTTGAATACCGATACCCAGTCGGTGTCGGGCAGCAGTCCGGTAGTGGTTTCCGGCTCGGGAATGCCGATGATGTCACGATAGGTGGCGAAACGGGCCATCAATGATGGATGGTCCATGGCCGGACGCAGGAGGATGGTCATGGACGGTGTTTCCGCCATGACTTCAACGGACAGAACCTCCTGGCCCAGAAAAAAATCAGAGACCGGCAACAGCCAGTCCCTGTTTTGAAATGTCAGATTCAGTTGAACAAATTCCATGTTTCGTGCCGGCCATTTCATCCGGCCGGGGTCATCATCGACCCTGGAAATTGTTGTTTTTCAGCAGATCGAAGATTTTCTTGACCAGTTCCTTTCGTTTGAACGGTTTGGAGATGGTATCGCCGACCTTTTCCTCGATTACCTTGGCTTCTTCCAGGAAGGCGGAAAGCAGAAGAATCTTGTTTCTGCCCTGCAGTTCGTTGAGCTTCCGGACCCATTCTTCCCCGCCAAGCACCGGCATTTTGTAGTCTGTGATGATGACATCAAATTCCTGGATTTCCAGCAGTTCAATGGCTTCCTGCCCATTGCTGACAGATGCGACACAAAATCCTTCCCGAATCAGGATTTTCATCAGCGTTTTGCGGAGATTATCATCATCCTCCACCACAAGGATTTTCGCTTCCAGATAGTTCACTGCGGTCATTTCATCTTACCTCCATCACAGACTGTGGCCATTGTAACACAGATCATTCAGCCGGTTTCTTTGTGGGAGAAAACACCTTGTTGTAAATCATGATACCCATGATGGTCACCACGCCGATCATGGAGAACACCAGCCAGAGCAGGCGAGGCTGCTGGAGATGATCCACAAAGTGTACATACAGGTTGGCACCCAGCACGCCGCCGATGGAGCTGCCGATCACGCCGTACAGGAAGAGATAGCCCATGTACATGGCCACCTTGCTCTTGGGTGCTGTCTGGCCCACGTAGGAAATGAACTTGGGATGCGCGGACATTTCACCGATGGAGAATATGATGATACCGGCCAGGAACACCCAGATGCCGGTGGAGATGGCCAGGATTGCCATACCGATGGTGCCCAGCAGGATCCCGCCGATCATCGTCTTCAGTGCATCCTTATCTTTGACGAACTTGGTGACGAACAGCTGCAGGGCGATGATGGTCAGGGCATTCAGCACGGTGACATGTTCCACGTTGAAACGCCAACTGGTTTCCATACCGAACAGGGCGGGAATGGCATTGACAATGTTGTTGAGCGGTGTGGTATTCACATAGGCCTGGACATACCAGAGAACGGAGTCAAACATCTGGAAATACAGGACCCAGAAGCCGGAATAGATGAAAATCAACAGCAGGAACTTGAAGTGGTCCCGGAACATGGGCGTGTCCCCCGTGTCAATGGTGAACAGGGACAGCACCGTGATGAAGATGGCAAAACTCAGGATCCGGGAGAACAGGGTCAGGTCGGGCAGCAGGAAACATACCGCGCCAATGCCCACCAGGAACATCAGGGACAGCATTTTTCCGCTGTCTTCCCGCTTGATGAACAGGATCAGCAGGGCTGTCAGGAGCAGCAGGCCGGCAAACAGCATGGGAAACGGCCGATAACGGGCATCCCGGAGGAACTGTTTCAGTTTGCTGTCCGAGAAGGGTACGATGAGCTTGTTCTGCTTCAGTTGGTCCAATGCCTGGTCCGGATCCACACCGCTGCCCACCTGGATGTCAAAGGCCCGGTCGCCGGCAGCGTTGATCGCCAGTCCGGTGCCGTCACTGCGCATGAAGTTGAGCATGACCGGGCCGCCGGCCACTTTCATGGCTTCGCCCAATGATTCGGCTGAAACAGCGGGGAACTTCTCTGCCAGTCGGTTCAACAGGTTTTCCGCTTCCGGCTGGAATACAGTAACGCCGGATTCATCCGCTTTGAATGCTTCTTCCACCGTCATGTTCCGGTCAATGGTGAGATAGCGGGTGCCTTCGGCTGTTTCCACCGGCACTGTGCTCATACTCAGGTTCAGCCGGTTGCCTTCCATGTACATCAGGCCACCGCGTCCCAGCAGGGCAAGCGCGACGATCATGAACAGAATGGGTGCAATGGGCTTTTTCGTTTTGAATGCATTATGCACCAGCACAATGGGGCTGTAGATAATTTCGAAGGAGTGGGCAATGGTGTCCTGCAGGTTGGTTTCCTTCTTCTCGGTACCTTCCGGCAGGGGTGGTTCTTTGAACGAGAAGATGGTGGGAATCAACATGGAACCGGTACCCAGGGCGGATGCATAGAAGACCCATTGCCAGCCGATATTGTCCCGGAGGAACGGCACCAGCAGCAGCGGGAAAAGGAATGCGCCCAGGTTGATGGTCCAGTAGAAAATACCGAATGCCACCGCGGAGTTGGATTCATCCGTCATCCGGGCAATCGAGCCGGAAATGACCGGTTTGAAGGTGCCGGCACCGATACCCATGACCACCAGAGCCAGGAAAATCAATCCATAATCCGTGGCCTGGGCGGTGAAGAAATAGCCCAGGCCCAGGAAGGAAAATGCCACCATCAGCGTACGCCGGTAACCGAAGCGATCGGCCAGTGCGCCAGTGATGATGGGCAGGAAATACAGGAGGGGTTGAATGGTACTCTTGATGATACCGACGGCTTCCTTTTCAAACATCAATACGTCGGTGAAGTAGATGGAAAGGACGCTCATCATGCCATAATAAGAACCACGTTCGAAGAACTCGAACATGATCACAACCCAGAACAGTTTTGGGAATCGTTTTTCTTTGCTCATCTGCCGGTACTCCTTGGATAAATATCAGAGATCGATGGGCCCGATTCTACCATACCAGGCATGGAAACCGGGCCATCAAAGCTACCGAAACCGAAACAGAACAGGGTCTGTGAATACCGTATCGCGCGCTTTCCCGTGTGCCTGCTGTGCTATACTGTCGGCGAATTCTGGTTGGAGAGAAACATGAAGTTGTACAACACCCTGTCTGGACAAGTGGAAACCTTTGTACCGCAATCTGAAGAACACGTCACCATTTACACCTGTGGCCCCACGGTTTACGGGTATGCCCATATTGGAAACTTCCGCACATTCTGTTCCCAGGACATCATGCGCCGGTATCTCAAATACCGGGGGTACAATGTGCGCCAGGTGATGAACCTGACCGATGTGGACGACAAAATCATCCGAAACGCCACCGAAAAACGGGTTTCGGTTGATGAATACACCCAGCCATACATTGACGCATTTCTGGCCGACTGCGCGGCATTGAACCTGGAACAGGTGGAAGAATATCCCCGTGCGACCCGGACCATTGACGACATGATCGCGTTGATCCAGCGGTTGATCGACCAGGGGCATGCGTATGAAAAGGACGGTTCGGTCTATTTCAACATTTCCAGCCTGCCCAGCTACGGCCGCCTGTCCGGTCTGGACCGTCGTGAGATCAAATCCGGGGTCAGCGTGGATGCAGATGAATATGAGAAAGACGATGTCCGCGATTTTGTGCTCTGGAAAGCCCGGAAAGAAGGCGAACATTACTGGGACAGTCCATTCGGGGAAGGCCGTCCCGGATGGCACCTGGAATGCTCGGTCATGTCCATGAAATATTTAGGGGAAACAATCGACATTCACGGCGGCGGTGAAGACCTGATTTTCCCCCACCATGAAAATGAAATTGCCCAGAGTGAAGCTGCCACAGGGAAGCCCTTTGTCAAATACTGGGTTCACTGCAAATACCTTGTGGTGGATGGAAAGAAGATGAGCAAGTCCCTGGGCAACTTTTATACCCTGCGGCAGTTGCTGGAAAAGGGGTTCAGTCCGCTGGCCATCCGTTACACGCTGGTATCCGGTCATTACCGGAAGCAGTTGAACTTCACTTTTGAGTCCCTGGAGAACGCGACCAAGGCCATTGAGCGCGTGGAAGCCTTCTACAACGCCATTGCGCAGACCGCCAACCAGGCCCCGGCGGACCCGGCCATTGACGAAAAAATCATCCAGTATCGGGAACGGTTCGTGGCAGCCATGGACGATGATCTCAACGTGTCCGGCGGACTGGGTGCGCTGTTCGAGTTCATCCGGGACATCAACATCCTGTATGCCGATTCGCAGGTTCCCGCGGACAACCGGGACGCGGTGCTGGGATTCCTGAACGAACTGAACGGTGTGTTGGCCTGCTTCAACCTGGAGCAGGACATGGCCGATGAGGAAATCATGGCGTTGATTGATGAACGGAACCAGGCCCGGGCAGACCGGAATTTTGCACGGGCGGATGAAATCCGTGACCTGTTGAAAGAAAAGGGCATCCTGCTGGAGGACATGCGGGAAGGGACCCGGTTCAAACGCATGAATTGACCCGGGCCGTGCCGCGTCAGGCGACCAGGTCCGGGATCTGTCTGCATATCAAAAACGCACAATGGGGGAACCATGAAAAGAATCTGTGGCATCGTTGCCGTCATCCTGTTGATGACAGGCTGCGGAACGGGCAGCCGGGAGGCGGATATGAAAGCGTTTCTGAACAACTATGAGGCGGCTGTTCAGCCCATCAGCACGCGGATTGCACTGGCATCCTGGAATGCGTCCGTAACGGGTGATGAGGCCCAGTATGCGGCTGCGGCGGAAGCCAGCCTGGAATTGACCCGGTACCATGCCAACCCGGCCGTTTATCAGCAGCTCAAGGAATGGCTTGCGGATGCGAACCTGCAGGACAAGGCATTGCGCCGTCAACTGGAACTGGTGTTCCACAGTTACGAGGCCCGGCAGGGCGATCCGGACCTGTTGAAACGGATTATCGAGGCGGAATCAGCTGTGGAGCAGCAGTTCAACACGTTCCGTGCGACGGTGGATGGTAAACCCATTCCGGATAACGAGTTGAAGACGATCCTGGTAACGGAAACGAAGGACATGGAGCATCGCCAAAAGGTGTGGGATGCCACCAAGCAGATCGGTGCCACCGTCGCGGAACAGGTATTGGAACTGGCCCGGATGCGCAACGAACTGGCCCGTTCCCTGGGCTATGACAATTATTTCCAGATGTCCCTGCGCTTGAGTGAAATCGAACCGGACCAGTTGATTGCCCTGTTCGATCAGCTGGATGACACCATTGCCGATGAGTTCGGCCGGGTAAAGGATGAAATTGATACCATCCAGGCTGCCAAGTATGGTTTGAAGAAAGACGGGCTGATGCCCTGGCACTATGAAGATCCGTTCTTCCAGTCCGGCATTTCGATGGAAGGGGTGGACCTGGATCGGTTCTACAGTGAACAGGACATCGTGGACCTGGCGACGCGGTTTTATGCCGGTATCGGTCTGGACGTGACCGACATCCTGGAACGCAGCAGCCTGTATGAACAGGAAGGCAAGATGCAGCACGCCTTCTGCACCCACATTGACCGGGCCGGTGATGTCCGGATCCTGTGCAATATCCGGCCCAACGCGGACTGGATGGACACCACCCTCCATGAACTGGGTCACGCGGTGTATGACAAATACCTGGGTGCGGATCTCCCGTACATGTTCCGGGATCCGGCCCATTCCTTCACCACTGAAGCGATTGCCAACCTGTTTGGCAGGCAGGCAAAGGACCCGGAATTCCTGATTACCTACTGCGGCGTGGCTGAGAGCGAAGCAAGGGAAGCCGGCCAGGCCTTGCGCCGGTCCACCAGGTTTCAGCAACTGGTGTTTTCCCGCTGGTGCCAGGTCATGGTCCGGTTCGAAAAGGCATTGTATGAAAATCCCGACGCGGGCGTGGAACACTTCAACAACCTGTGGTGGGAGCTGAAGGGCCAGTATCAGTTGTTGCAGAAACCCGATGGCCGGAACAATCCGGACTGGGCTTCCAAGATTCATGTGGCCATCTACCCGGTTTATTATCACAATTACATGATGGGTGAACTGCTGGCTTCCCAGCTGTACGCGACCATGATGGATACCGTGATCACCACCGCTGACGGCAGTCATGACACCCTGTGCGGACAGCCCGGTGTGGGTGAATTCCTGACCGAAAAGGTGTTCAAACCCGGTGCGTCGCTGCCCTGGAATGACATGATTGAACAGGCCACCGGCTCGAAACTGTCCGCGGAATATTACAGTGCGCAGTTCGTCTCCAATTGACTGAAGATCAGATGAACAAAAAACAAACGGGGCCTTTCGGGGCCCCGTTTTTCTTGTTCGAATTTTCAATTGGCCCGGGCTACAGCCGGTGGAACCAGATGTCTTCCACGTCCAGGAAGGGGGTGAACCCTTTCAATGCCACCCGGCCCAGGTGGGGTGATTTGACGACGGCTTCCCGCTTGTGATAGAGCGGGATGATGGGTGTGCGCTCCGCAAGGATCCGTTCCACCTGTTCGTAGGCGGTCACCCGTTCCCGCGGGTCCATGGTGAATCGTGCTTTCTGTGTCAGCCGGTCCACATCGGGGTCTGAGAACCCTGTAAATAACGGATCCCCGGCGGCGGAGTGGAACAGACTGTACATGAAATTGTCCGAATCGGGATAGTCTGCCACCCACCCCACCCGGAACATGGTATGTTCCCGGGCTTCAACATGGGGCCAATGCTGTTCCATCCCGTTGAATTCGACGCGCAGACCGATGGACCGGAGGTTTTCCGCGACCACCTGGACGTCCACCGGCAGATCCGGTCCCAGCTGGGCAAAGGTGAATGCAATAGGGGTTTGGAAATCAAAGGCACCCTGTTCCAGTATCCAGCGGCTTTTTTCCGGATCATAGGCTGTGCGGAAGCTGGACGGATTGTGTCCCAGCAGTCCCGGCGGCAGGATGCACCATGCGGGTTCGGCCATTTCCAGTGGGAATGTCCGGCAGATTTCCTGGCGGTCAATGGCCAGTGAAAGTGCCTGGCGCACATCCGCCCGGTTTACCGGGGATTGCCGGCAATTAAATGCCAGGAAGTAGGTGGACAACTGGGTCGCTGTGATCACATGTTCCCGCAACCCCGGGTCGGCTTCGGCCGCTGCCAGTTCCTGCGGCTCATTGATGGAGACCAGGTCCAGATGACCATTCCGGAACTGTTCCAGGGCCTGCTGCCGGCCTTCCATGTCCAGTACCAGCTTGGAAACGTGGGGCCGTTCTCCCCGGTGATAATCATCATGACGACGAAGTACCAGCTGCTTGTTTCTGGTGAAACGGGCGACCTTGAAGGGTCCGCATCCAAACTCGGTGAACGAGGTTTCCGGACCATTCAGATAGGCTGTCTGCGGCAGAATGGCGGCATAACTCAATGCCAGCAGATCGGCGAAGAATACCAGTGGCCGGGACAGGGTGAACCGGACCGTCCGTTCATCCACCGCCGTCACACCGGACAGCTCGTCGGATGCACCGGCGCTGAACGTGTCTGCTCCTTCAATGACGTGAAACAAGCCGCTCATGGGACAATTGAACGCGGGATCCAGCAATCGTTTCATGGAGTTGACCACGTCGGAGGCGGTCAATTGCTGCCCGTTATGGAAGCGGACCTTGTCGCGGAGATGGAATACATATTCACGGCCGTCCTGGGACACGTCCCAGCCCCGGGCCACATCCGGAATCAGGTTGAACAGGCTGTCATACTTGACCAGGCCGGCATGGACCATGGAAATGATCTGCGCGTCCTGTACCGTGGTTGCATGGTGTGGGTCCAGTGAATTATGTACCAGCGCGATGCCGCCGATCCGAAGGGTGCCCCCGCTCTGCGGTTTGGCCTGCTCAAACGTTTCCAGCCGCTTGGACAGCAGCCAGGCATACTTGTCCAATGAAACGGAAGACCGGGAAAGGACGGCAGTGTTCCGATAGTTGCTGTCCGTGATTTCACGAATATTCCGGATAGCATTGAGAATTTTCCGATTATTCAGTTCCAGCTCTTCGGACTGGTTCAGCACCCGGCGGGTTTCATGGCCGATGTCCTTCATGTGGTCCAGAAGCTGATGGGTCTTGGCGGTCTCATTCTGCACCATTTTCTTCATGCCCGTAACCAGCTGTCCCACGAACCGGGCTTTCCCACTCACCCGCTCCACGATGTCTGTCTGACGCGAAGTCAGCGAGGCGATTTCTTCGGTCATGACACTGATCTGCTGGGTGGCCCGGGCAACCTGGGCGGAACCTTCCGAATGTTCGTCGGTGGCAGCGGAAACCGATGCGATGTTCATGTTCACCGATTCCAGCTTTTCTGCAATCTGTTCCAGTTGCCGGGTGGTTTCATGGACCTGGCTGACACCGTCCTTCACTACCTTGTCCCCGTCCTGGACAAGATCATGGCCCTCGTCTACCAGTTGCTGCATACCGGTCAATACCATACGGACTTCTTTCATTGCCAGCAGGGACGAGTTGGCCAGTTCCCGGATCTTCTCCGCCACAATGCCGGTGTCCCGATCGCTCCGGTCTTCACCCGACGCATAAATGGTGGCGTTCAGTGCCAGCAGTCCGGTCTGGTCACTGATCTTCTGGACCGTGTTGATGATTTCGCCGATCCGGTGGGAACTTTCCTTCAATTCCCGGATCTTCTGGCTCACCTGCTCAAACCGTTGTCCGGCCTGTTCCACAGAAGTATTGGTTTCACGGGTCTGGTCCAATCCGGCTGTCGCTGCATGCATGGCATCCCGGGCTGCATCCAGGGTGCGATGTGCCTGGCGGCGGATTTCACTGATTGTCGCGTCCATTTCCATGACCGAGGTGGATGTTTCCACAACCATCGAAGCCAGGTTTTCGGTATTTTCATTGACCTGGCGGGTATGGGCGATAATGTCCCGCATGGACTCTTCGGTGTCCGTTGCATAGGCAGACAGGGACTCCATCTTGATGGTGACATTCTCGTTGGACTGTACAATTTCCTTCAGAAAGGTCAGGGTTTCCGCGGCGATACTATTGAGACTGTCCACGTTGGATGAAATTTCCCGGATAAACCCCTGGATTTCATCCGCTGACTGGAGGGTGACATCGGTATTGGTAATCTGATGCTTTACATCATGGATGTAGGTGATCAATTGTTCATCAATGGCCCCGGAGACCGTGCGGATATTGGCTGCGATATGGGTCAGGTGGTCCAGCAGTCCCTGGACATTGAGCGAAAGCAGAACCAGTTTGCTTTCCAGTTCCGTTTCAACAGCCGTCCGGTCCATCTGTCGCTCCGGGTCCATCAGTCGCAGGTCTTCCAGCTTGCCCCGGTTCAGCAGTTCCAATGCGGTGCGGATGGGCCGCAGACGACGGGAAAGCCGATGGTACTGCAGATAATAGGTGACGGGGAATGCCAGCAGCACCAGGAACACCGTCAGCAGACGGAGCACGAAATTATCCAGCGGCAGGAACAGCAGGAGGGCACAGAGCGCGCCGTAAAACGCAAATACCAGCAATGGGTGCAGCAACCTGCGTCGCTCGTGTTTCGATTTCACCGAGCCTGCTATTGACACATTTGTCTCCCTTGCGGCCGACCGTCCGCGATCAGCCGATGTAACCCAGATTCTTGGCTTCGGCAGTCATTTCATCGCGGAAATTGGGGTGGGCAATCCGGATCAGTGCTTCCGCCCGCTCGCCGAGACTCTTTCCGAACAGGTATGCGATACCGTATTCCGTTATAACGTAATGGATGTCCGCACGCGTGGTAACCACACCGGCCCCGGGCCGCAGCATGGGTACAATGCGGGAAACCGTGTCATTTTTCGTGGTGGACGGAAGGGCAATAATGGCCTTGCCGCCCTTTGAACGGGCTGCTCCGCGGATGAAATCCACCTGTCCGCCGAACCCGGAATAGATCCGGTTGCCGATGGAATCCGAGCAGATCTGCCCGGTGACGTCCACCTCAATTGCCGAATTAATGGCAACCATCCGGTCATTCTGGGCAATAATGAAGGGATCGTTGGTGTATTCATTGGGATGGAACTCGAACAGCGGGTTGTTGTCGATGAAATCGAACAACACCTTGGTGCCCAGTGCGAAAGACGCAATGGATTTGCCCCGGTGAAGCGTCTTCTTCTCGTTGTTGATGATGCCCACCTTTACCAGCGACAGCAATCCGTCCGAGAACATTTCGGTGTGGATCCCCAGGTCATTCTTGTCCTGCAGATAGCCCAGTACCGCGTCCGGAATGGCGCCGATGCCCATCTGCAGGGTGGCCCCGTCTTCAATCAAGCTGGCGCAATGCTCACCGATTTTCTTGTGAACATCGGTCATCTGTTCCGGTTTGTATTCGGGCAGCGGGGTGTTGACTTCAACAAGCTGGTGAATCTTGTTGACGTGGAGAAAGCTGTTGCCCAGTGACCGGGGTTGATTGGGATTCACCTCTGCGATGACATATTTTGCTGCCTCGCAGGCCGCCTTGGTGATGTCCACACCGGCTCCCAACGTGCAGAAACCATATTCGTCCGGCGGTGATACCGAGATGATGGCCACGTCCACCGGGTATGCACCGGACTGGAACAACCGGGGGATTTCGCCCAGGAAAATCGGTACATACTGGGCATGGCCGCTGTTGACGGCCTTCCGCACGTTTGCACCGGTGAACAAAGCACGATGATGGAATGAGCCGTCATACTGCTCATGGGCATAGTCTGCAAACCCGAAGGTCAGAATGTGGGTGACTTCCACGTCGGACAATTCATCTGCCCGTGCGGTCATGGCTTTCAGCAATGTTTCCGGTGTACAGGCACCGGGATGTACATAAACATGATTGCCGGATTCAATGACCTGCACGGCCTTGTCCGGCGTCGTCAGCTTCGTTTGATACAGTTCTGTCCAGACCATATGTCCGCCCGGTTACAGCAGGGAATTGATGTTCTTGGTTTTATGCGCGAACATCTTTTCCAGGACCGGGTGGATGGGGATACCCCGGTATATGTACAGACCGCTTCTCAACTCCGTGTTCTGCTGGAGTGATTTTTCGATACCTTTTTCGCACAGTTCCTGCACAAACGGAAACAGCACATTGTTCAATGCCAACGTACCGGTCCGTCCCACACAGGAGGGAATGTTGGGGATGCAATAATGCATGATCCCGTCCACGTCATAGGTGGGGGATGATGGGGTAGTGGGATGAGAGGTCTCAAAGCAGCCGCCCTGGTCAATGGACAGGTCGATGATCAGTGAGCCTTTCTTCATCAGCTGCAGCATGTCCTTGGTGACCACGTGGGGGGACTTTTCCCCCTTGATCAGGATGGAACCGATGACCACGTCTGCAAGGGCAATGGCCTTCTCAATGCTCTTCCGGGTGGCGATGGCGGTAACCGGTGCTTTTTTGAACAGGCGCTCAATGTCCCGCAGGCGGGAAATGTCCTTGTCCAGCATGATCACGTGGGCACCGGCGCCCAGTGCCGCCATGCAGGCATTCTTGCCCACCGTGCCGGCACCGATAATGACCACCACGGCCGGGGGAACACCGGGGATACCGCCCAGCAGGATCCCTTTGCCGCCCCGTGGTATCTTCATGCATTCCGACGCAATCTGGATACTCATCTGCCCGGCGATTTCGCTGGTGGGATACAGGACGGGGAGTTCCCCTTCGTCATCTTCGATCAACTCATATCCCAGGACCGTTGCCTTTTTCTCCACAAGGGTGTCCACCGTTTCCTTCTCTGAAATGGCCAGGTGGTGGAATGCGAGAATAATCTGTTCCTGACGAACATATTCGAGCTCATCCGGCATCAGCCGCTCGGTTTTGATCACGATGTCGCTGCGGCCGAATACCTCTTCGTGAGAGTAGAGGATGGTTGCACCGGCTGCCTCATACTTTTCGTCAAAGAAGTGGATCTTGTCGCCGGCCCCTTTCTCCACGAAAACGGTGTGACCCTGTTCCGTCAATAACTCCACGCTCTGGGGCGTCAGTGCGAGCCGATTGTCGCCGCCCAGTTCGACAGGAATGCCCAGATTCATAAAACCTCCGTCAGTTTTGCCATGAGTTCAATACGAGTGAACAGAGTTGCAGTGATTCAACTGATAGATACGCGGAATGAAGGTGGGATCCGTCGGATCCGTCCGGAACCTGTTCCGCAGAGAAGTGAATCATGCAACCCTCCAGCTTATAAGGACATTATAGGGGGTGGCAGAGCTTTTTCAAAAAAAAACTTGACGGTGAAGGTGGTGGACCTCATAATAATGAATGACTATTCATTCACTAATTGCGGAAGGGGGACCAACATGTCAAAAAGAACATTAAAAGGCGGCGAATTTCTCATTACGCCCATGGAAGAATCCGAGATTTTTCTGAAAGAAGAACTGCCCGAAGAGGTGGTGGAAATCGGTGCCACCGCGGAACGCTTCATGCGGGAAAAAGTTGTTCCCAACATCAAGGAAATAGACGGACATAACTTCGACCTGCTGGTTGACCTGATGAAAGAAGCCGGTGAGCTGGGACTCCTGGCGATTGACGTACCGGAAGAATATGAAGGGCTGGGCATGGACAAGAAGACATCCATGCACGTGGCGGAACAGATGGGTCTGGAAGCCAGCTTCCTGACAGCGTTTGCCGCTCACACCGGCATCGGCGTACTGCCGCTGGTCTATTTCGGTACCGAGGAACAGAAGCAGAAGTATCTCCCGGGCCTGGCATACGGGGAAATCCTGGCGGCTTACTGCCTGACGGAACCGGGGGCCGGGACCGATGCAATGGGCATCAAGTCCAAGGCTGTACTGACAGAGGACGGGCAGCACTATATTCTCAACGGCACCAAGCAGTGGATTACCAATGCCGGTTTCGCCGATCTGTTCACCGTGTTTGCCAAGGTGGACGGCAAGGAATTTACCGCGTTCCTGGTGGAAAAGGACACCCCGGGTCTGTCGCTGGGTGAAGAAGAGGACAAAATGGGCATCAAGGGATCCTCTACCCGGCAGGTGGTCCTGGAGGATGTGAAGGTCCCGGTGGATGCGGTACTGGGTGAAATCGGCAAAGGCCACCTGATCGCCTTCGGTATCCTGAACGTGGGTCGGTACAAGCTGGGTATGGTATGCGAAGGTGCTTCCAAGTATGTGATCGAAGTGTCCGCCAAGTATGCCAACGAACGCCACCAGTTCGGTATGCCCATTTCCAAGTTCGGCCTGATCCAGGAAAAGCTTGGCCGTATGGTATACCGGACGTTTGCCGCGGAAAGTGCGGGGTACCGCATTGCCGGCATGGTGGATTTCGGTATCGATCAGCTGGAAGAGGGATCGGGCAAAACCGCGCTGGATGCCATTTCCGAATATGCCATTGAATCGTCCATTTTCAAGGTGCTGGGCTCCGAAGTGTTGAGCTTCTGTGCCGATGAAGGGGTGCAGATATTCGGCGGCTACGGGTTCTCTGAAGAGTATCCCATGGCCAAGGTCTACCGGGACTCCAAGATCAACCGGATTTTCGAAGGCACCAACGAGATCAACCGGGTGTTGATTCCGGCCATGCTGGCACGCAAGGCCATGAAGAAAGAACTGCCGCTGCTCGAGTTTGAAAGTGTGATTGTGGATGAAATCAAGAATCCCATGAAGCAGCCCCGACCGGCGCAGGGTGTGCTGGGCAACGAAGTCCGCTACATCGAACTGGCCAAGCGTGTGGCCATGTTCCTGGCCGGTGTGGGCATGAAGAAGTTCGGCGACGATATCAAGAAGGAAGAAGAACTCCTGGGCATCCTGGCCGATGTCTGTATCGGTATTTTCACCGCTGAATCGGCCATTCTCCGCACCCGCAAGCTGGCGGAAATGAAGGGTGAAGACAAGGTGGCCCTCCATGTATCTGCCACGAAGCTGTATGTCAGTGAATTTCTGAGTCAGCTGCCCGTCTGGGCCAAGCGCGGCTTGAACCATATGCTGGAAGGGGCCAAGCTGAAGGAGCAGAGTCTGGGTGTCAAGACCTTCATGCCCTCTTATGAAATCAACGAAATCGCGCTCCAGCGTGAGCTGGCCGCGCCGGTGATTGAGCACGAAAAGTACCCGTTCTGAGGGAACTCGGAACCTTTTCTCCTCCTCATGGGTGGGTGGTGCGTAGCACCGCCCACCCCTTTTTGTTCGGGCTGCGGGTTCTTTTCCGTTCTGCCTGTGTTGCGTAGCTCCTCAAAATGCTCACGTAC
>CAZDKZ010000011.1:0-7135 GCA_964506215.1 uncultured Holophagae bacterium | reverse complement strand
TCAAACTCGTCCCCGGTCTTCAACTCAAACTTAAACTCAGACTCAAACTCCCACTCGAATGACCAATTCGAGTGGGAAATCCTGTATGCTGGTGTCAACAACAGACACACGGGGAGCGGATTATGACAGAAAAGCATTCCGATACGATTGTGGTGGCATTGGCGCAGATGGCACCGGTCTGGCTGGACCGGGACGCGACCATGAAAAAGATACTGGGATATATCACGGACGCGGCGGATGCGGGTGCGTCACTGGTGGCATTCGGGGAAGGGTTGTTGCCCGGCTATCCGTTCTGGGTGGACAAGACCGACGGTGCCCGGTTCAATTCACCGGTCCAGAAGGCGATCTTTGCCCATTACCTGGACCAGGCGATACAGATTGAATCGGGCCACCTGGACGAAATCTGTTCCCTGTGCGGGGAAAAGGGCATTGCCTGTTACCTGGGTATTATTGAGCGGCCCGCAGACCGGGGCGGCCATTCCCTGTACGCGTCCATGGTGTACATCGACCGATGCGGTGATATCCAGTCGGTGCACCGGAAGCTCATGCCCACTTACGAGGAACGGCTGGTCTGGTCACCCGGTGACGGCCATGGACTGCGTACCCACAAGCTGGAGGCATTCACGCTGGGTGGCCTCAACTGCTGGGAAAACTGGATGCCGCTGCCCCGCGCGGCACTGTATGGCATGGGGGAAGACCTGCACGTGGCCATCTGGCCGGGCGGGGTGGCCAATACCCATGACATTACCACTTTCATAGCCAAGGAAGCCCGGTCCTACGTGTTGTCCGTGTCCGGTATGGCACGGAAGTCGGATATTCCAGACAGTGTGCCCCACGCCGATCGGATCCGGGAAAATTGCAGCGACATGATGTTCAATGGCGGTTCCTGTATCGCGGCACCGGACGGTTCATTCGTGGTCGAGCCGGTGGCGGATGAAGAAAAACTGATCACCGCCACGCTGGATCACCGGCTGGTCCGGGAGGAACGGCAGAACTTTGATCCGGTGGGCCACTATTCCAGGCCCGACGTGGTTCGGCTGAAGGTGAACCGCAAACGCCAGACCACGGTCCGGGTCAAGGACTGAAGCCGAAGAGAAATGACCGGCCCGGTCTTTCAAAGAACCGGGCCGGCCGTTCAGGAGGGTTGAAGAACCGTCAAATGATCGGGTACCGGTCGGGTCATCCGATACCTCGGGAGGTTATCGGTATAGACGTCCCTGTCCTTTATCCGGTTTCACATGCTAGAATGTCCGGCATATCCAAACAAAAAGGGGGCGTCGGATGGAAACGACACCGTTTAAGGACCGCAAGGGACTGATTGTCACGGCCGGGGTGTTCCAGATCCTGCTGGGAATTGTCTGCCTGTTGCTGGCCGGATTACAGGTCCTGGGCCTGGTTTTCTCACGGATGACGGCGGATTATAACCGGATGATGCTGGTGGCCGCGGTCATGGCCATTGTGTACTATGCCATTTTATGCGTTGTGAATATCTGGCTGGGTGTGGGTGCGATCCGTGTGCGGAAATGGGCACGGGCGCTGAACCTGGCCATGGGCTGGCTCTGGTTGATCTGTTTTGGTGTGATGATTGTCGTGATGCCGTTTCTCCTGTCCCGTATGACGGCAGGCATGTCCGCTGGTGAAGCATCCTGGATCATCGTCCTGGTAACAATGATCATCATGGGGATCATGTTCCTGGTTCCCCTGTTTTTTGTCCTGGTGTTCGGCTCCCGGCATGTCCGTGCGACGTTTGAAGCCCGTGATCCGGAGACCCGCTGGACGGATCGGGTACCGGTAATTGTCCTGGCCGGTCTGTTGATCCTGTTCAGCCTGCTGGTTTCCTATGTGCAGAACATTCTCATGGGTCCCATTTTCTTCCTGTTCGGTTCGTTCATCACCGGTTGGGTTGCGGTGCTGCTGAATGTGCTCATGATCGGTTTGTTCGGCGCGATACTCGTCGGCATGTACCGGTTGAAACTCCGGGCATGGACGGCTTGCCTGGTACTGGTATGCCTGAACATGATTTCCTATGGTATCTCGTTCATGACGGGGGGGCTCGAAAAATACTATGAATTGCTGGGCTACACCGATGACATGCTGGCGCAGATTGAACAGATGGGCATCACCAATACCACATGGATGGGTGTCATGTTCGGAGTTGGCGCGTTGGTCACGGTAACCTACATGTTTGCCATTCGCAAATATTTTGAACCGCAAGTGACGGACGACCGGTCATAGAAAAACGTAGATCAACCTGATTCAAAGTCTGCTGTTACCGCCGGGGCTTCCCCCATGAAAACAGCAGCCAGTTGCGATTGAACAGGGACTTGACCTGTTGGTCATAGACGTCCTGTCGCAGTTCTTTCGCAAACGAGCGCATGTGTTTACAGCAGGGCATAAAATGCAGTGCCACGATCATCAGATAATAGCCCCAGCGTACCCGGTTGAGAATGCCCAATCCGCACAGGATGAACATGGTAGAAAAAGTTGTTCCGGCCAGCCGGAGCATTTCCGGATATTGGGCATGCAGTCTGGTGATGGAAATAAAGTCGACCAGTACCGAGAGTACACCGATGGCCAGGACCCAACGGCCCACCAACTGACAACGCACCATTGTCCTGGTTTGGCGTGCAACGTTCATTTTCGACTTTCCTGTTGGAATTATTGTTACCGTTTTGATATTCACTTGCCGCGGTCCGGTGCTGGTAATTTCCGGCCGCAACTGCGCTCCCGCACGTCTACGTATTTATGACGGTGACATCTCCACGCCCAGGGCCTCCCAGATCCGGTCACCGGCTTCGGTGGCTTTCAAAGGCAGGTGGATGTCGGTATAAGGCGTAATCATGGTCTGTTCCGGGTTAATCTCAATCACTTTCGCACCCCCCGCCCGGGCAATTGCGGGCAGTTGGGACGCCGGATATACTTCACCAGTTGTCCCCACAACAATTATAAGCCCGCAATTCTGAACCAGTCGATCACTTTCTGCTAACGCATCCAGGGGAATGGACTCCCCAAAGAAGATAAAATCCGGTTTCAGCACGTCGTTGCACAGCCTGCATCGGGGTGGCATGGACTGAAAAATTACTTCCGAAAAGGTGGTGCGATCTCCGCAGCCGGTGCAAACCAGGAAATTGGAATTGCCATGGAACTCCACCACATGTTCATTTCCCGCTTCCTGGTGCAGGTTGTCAATGTTCTGGGTAATCACACCATGGAGCATGCCGTTTTTTTCCAGCCGTGCCAGGAACTGGTGTCCCGCGTTGGGGGACGACTTGCCGAAGAAGGAATAGAAGATATCGCGGATCTTTTCCCAGCTCTCCAGTGGATGGGCGTGGAAGAATCGCAGGTCAATGAAGATGGGATCCACGGTTTCCCAGAGTCCCCCCGGGCCGCGGAAGGCAGGAATACCGCTTTCCACCGAGATACCGGCACCGGTGAATGCCACGGCTGGTTGGCGGGTCCGGATCAATTCCGCTGCCTGTTCAATCCGTTCAGACAGAGTGTCTTTGCCCATAGCCTCATCATGCGCCTTTGGTCGTTCAAAATCAAGGAATTTCCAGCGCGAGACTGCCCGATTTGCTATACTTTACCTGCTATGGCAAGAAACAAGAAAACAGAGGCCAGGCGAACCACACTGGCGTTGGAAATTACAGCCCTCATATTTGTCTTCATCGCGTTGGTGTTCTTTCTTTCACTGGTCTCCTTCAGCCCGGAAGACCCCACGTTTTTCAACAGTGGTACGGTGTCCCGGATGACATCCAACAACATCATGGGCAATTTCGGTGCCCAGATGGCGGCGTTTTTCCTGACCCTGTTCGGCTACGCGGCCTACCTGTTTCCCATCTTCTTCACCATCACCGCCATCATGCTGCTGAAATCCCGTTCCTTCAGCCCGTTGTTGAAGCAGCTGCCATTCTTCCTGGTGGAAACCGTAGTCGTGGCGGTCCTGTTTTCGGTCCTGTTGAAAGATTTTGTGATGATCGCATCGGTTACGCCGCTGGCATGGGAAAGTGCCGGGGGCATCATCGGTACCAATATCAAGGGACTGATGCTGCCTGCGTTTAATGCCTGGGGCACCGTGCTGATCCTGCTGTTCATTATGATCGCCTGTTTCATGCTTGGTACCCGGCTGGGGGTGTCCGCCATTGTGACCATGGTGGCGGCCGTCGTGGTCCAGGGGGGCAAGGGCTTTGCTTCGGTGATCCGTCGGCTGCGGGGCGAAATGGGCACCATGAAGAAAAAACGGCGGGTGATCCGTCAGATTGACGAAGACAAGAAACTCAAGCAACGGATCCGGGAAAAGGTGAAAAGCGGTGAACTGCCGCCCATTTCCCATTCGGTGAAGGAAGAAACGGACGGGGAACGGTCCCCGCTGGACATCGCGGTGGACGCCGGTCTCAATTCCCGCAAACCGGAAGATTATGATCCCCCCTGGCGGCAGATATTTGCTGATCCGGACGCCGATGCGAGCATTGACCGGAAGGAACTGGCCCACAAGGCCGACCAGCTGGTCAAGAAGATGCAGGAATTCAACGTGACCGGCCGGGTGGTCAACGTGCATCCCGGTCCCATCGTGACCACCTATGAATTCCAGATGGACCCGGGCATCAAGTTCAACAAGGTGCTGGGCCTGGCACAGGACTTAGGGATTGCCCTGTCGGCGGAATCCATCCGCATTGCCCGGATGTTCCGGAAACCCACCATCGGCATTGAAGTACCCAATGAAAAACGGAAACTGATTGTGCTGAAGGAAATTCTGGATACCAAGGAATTCCTGGGTTCCCGTTCCTCGTTGACCATTTCACTGGGCAAGACCATTACCGGTGAACCCTATGTCACCGAACTGGACAAGATGCCCCACCTGCTGGTGGCGGGTCAGACCGGTTCCGGGAAGAGCGTCGGGGTCAACGGCATGTTGTGCGCTTTGCTGGTGCGCAACTCTCCGGCACAGTTGAAGTTGATCCTGGTGGATCCCAAGATGGTGGAACTGGGCGTGTACAGCCACATTCCCCATCTGCTCACCGACGTGATCACCGATCCCAAGGAAGCGGCTTCCGCGCTGTCCTGGGCGGTCAGCGAAATGGAACGGCGCTACAAGCTGCTGAAAGAACTGCGGGTGCGCTCGCTGGCCAAGTACAACGCCGTGGTGGCATCGGAAATGGCCGATGATGATGACCATGAAGAACTGCCGCATATCGTAGTTGTGATTGATGAAATGGCCGACCTGATCATGGTGGCCCGTGCCCAGGTGGAAGAAAACATCGCCCGGCTGGCCCAGAAGGCCCGCGCGGTGGGCCTGCACCTGATCGTGGCAACCCAGCGGCCCTCCCGGGACATTGTCACCGGGGTCATCAAGTCCAACCTGACTTCCCGGATCTGCTACCGGGTGGCCCAGATGATCGATTCCCGTATCATCCTGGACCAGGTGGGCGGCGAACAACTGCTGGGTCGCGGGGATATGCTGTTCCTGCCCCCGGGCAGCTCCAACCTGGTACGGATCCATTCGCCGTTCATCACCGAGAAAGAAGTGAACGCGCTGGTGGATTATCTGAAAGACTATGGCAAACCCACCTACCTGGACGGCATTACCGAGTTCGGCGCCGACGAGGAAGAGGGCGCCATCACCTTTGACGGCGGTGGTGGACTGGCCAGTGGAGATCCCGAGTATGTCCAGGCGGTGAAACTGATTATCGCCACCGGCCAGGCTTCGGTCTCCTACCTGCAGCGCAAGCTGTCCATCGGGTACAACAAAGCCGCCCGGTATATCGACATGATGGAACAGGACGGTATCGTGGGACCGCCGGCCCGACAGAGCGGAAAGCCCCGGGACGTATTGGTTGACATCGAGTTTCTGCAACGGCTGGAGGAAATGGACGAATGACAAAACTGCTGGTTTTTTTCGGACTGCTGTTCGGAATTTTTTACTTTTTTTATCGCAGATTGAAGGCCTTCCTGGGCGGCATTTTTCAGCCGCCTGTTGACGGTTCGGGCAATTCCTATCCGCCCACCGGCGGCGGTCAACCCGCCGGCCGGATCGACAAGGGCGACATGGCCAAGTGCCCGGTATGCGGCGTATATTTCCCCGCCGGCACCGGTGTGAAGAAAGGCAAGGAAGAAGTCTGCTCGGCCAAGTGTGCCGGATAAGGAACCGCTGAATGAACCATCACAGTGGCATCGTGGAGGCGGGGCGCCGCCTGTACAACAAGAACCTGATTGCCGGCTATGAAGGCAATATCTCGGTTCGGGACAAAGACCGGATCATCATCACCCCGTCCGGTGTCTGCAAGGGGTTTTTGCAGGAATCCGATCTCATTGAACTGGACCTGGACGGCAACCTGCTGTCCGGAAACGGTAAGGCCTCTTCCGAAACGAAAATGCACCTGAAAGTGTACCGCTATCGTCCGGACGTGCAGGCCGTGGTTCATGCCCATCCGCCCACCGCCACCGGGTTTGCGTGTTCCGGCAAGGGACTGGACCAGTCGCTGACGGCGGAAACGGTATTGCTGATGGGGACCATTCCGCTGGTACCGTACGGCACGCCATCCACCGATGAACTGCCCGACAACCTGGACAGCTATCTGAAATACAATGCCATGCTCCTGGCCAATCATGGTGCATTGACGTTGGGCACCACACTGGATGACGCGTATTTTTTCATGGAACAGGTTGAGCATTATGCTAAAATTTCGCTTGTAGCCAATGTGCTGGGAACGCCGAACACCTTGCCCTGCGATGAAGTGGATAAACTCATGGCATTGCGAAGCAAGTTTGGTATCCAGACCGGCGAACCGCTTGTCTGCCAACGGGACGGCAAAGTGGAAAATTACCGCTTTACCCGGGACGAGCTGGTGAACTTGATACAGGACATTCTAAACGAATTGGGAGGATAACCTATGGGCGACGCCATTGGAATGATTGAAACCAAGGGGTTGGTGGCACTGATCGAAGCAGCGGATGCTGCAGTGAAGGCAGCCAACGTAACGCTGGTCTCCTATGAAAAGATCGGCGGCGGATTCACCACCATCGTGGTTCGCGGTGATGTGGCTGCGGTGAAAGCAGCGACGGATGCAGGGGCTGCTGCTGCACGTCGTGTGGGCGAGCTGGTATCTGTGCATGTCATTCCGAGACCGCACAAAGG
>CAZDKZ010000010.1:5040-49040 GCA_964506215.1 uncultured Holophagae bacterium | reverse complement strand
CGGCACAACTGGTGTGAGATTTTGTGCCGTGGCAAGGCACCGAGGATGAACAAGCGGAGCGTATATGAGACATACGTGAGCATTGTGAAGACGAGGTAACACAGCCACGGTGTAAAAGATCCGCCAGCACGTTCCCTACATAAATGCCCTGTTCACTGATCCAAAAAAGGTCGATTCAATATTTCGACAAGCGTCCCTTCGGGCACGGCATCAAACAATTCCACCACATCCGCATTGATCATGCGAACACACCCATGCGACGCCGGCCGTCCAATCAATCCCTCTTCCGGCGTCCCGTGAATGTATATGTACCGTCCGTATGAATCCACCTTCCCGCCCCGGTTGATCCCCGGCTCCATCCCTTCCAGCCGCAGGATCCGCGTCGTCACATCGTCCTCCGGCACATCCACCGGATCGGTATAAATCTTCGCCACCCGACCGATGCTCCGCCGTCCCCGGAATATGGTCCCCGGCTCCGCACCTTTACCAAACCGGCCCCGCACCCGGTGAGTGCCGGTGGGCGTCTGGTAGCTGCCTTCCCGGTTCCCCAGTCCCTTCGCACCAGTGGAAACGGGATACGTGGCCAGCACCTGCCGATCTTTCACCAGGAACAACTGCTGTTCCGCCGGATCAATCACAATGGCTACCTCGTCCGAGGCAAGCGCGAACCGCGTTTCCAGCTTATCAATCGCCTGCAGCACGTGGGACGCTGGAGCTGTCTGGGCCATGGTCATCCCTCCGGCCAGCAAGGCCAGTGTCAGAAACAGCCGGGCCATGAAATCAGTCCGCATGTTTCAGTTTCAGTTCCGCCAGCTGCCGGTCATCAATGGGCGCCGGCGACTCGGTCATCAGACAGGACGCGCTGGTGGTCTTGGGAAACGCGATCACGTCCCGGATGGAATCATGGCCATTGAAAATCATGGCGATCCGGTCGAACCCGAACGCGATCCCGCCATGGGGCGGTGCACCCAGTTTCAGCGCATTGAGCAGGAAACCGAACTTTTCCTCCGCTTCCGCTTCATGAATGCCAATGGATTTGAACACGATTTTCTGGGTGGCCAGGTCATGGGTACGGATACTCCCGCCGCCGATTTCATATCCGTTGAGGGCGATATCATATGCCCGGGCCAGTACCTCGCCCGGTCTGCTTTCCAGCATGTCCATGTGCTCAGTCTTTGGTGAGGTAAACGGATGGTGCACCGCTACCCAGCGGTCTTCGTCCGCGTCATATTCAAACATGGGGAATTCGGTCACCCAGACAAAAGCAAACTGTTTCGGATCCACCAGCTCCAGTTGTCTGGCCAGTTCCACCCGGACCGCTCCCAGGGCACTGCAGGTCACGGTGAAGTTGTCCGCCACCAGCAGCACCAGGTCTCCCTGCCTGCCGCCCATGGTTTCAAACAGCCCGGCCGCTCGATCTTCCCCGATAAACTTGAGAATGGGGGAATTGAATCCTTCTTCCGTCCATTTCACCCAGGCCAGCCCTTTGGCACCGAAGGATTTTGCCACGGTTTCCAGGTCGGTAATCTGCTTGCGGGAATATCCTGCACACCCTTCGGCCAGTAACGCCCGGATTTCCCCGCCGGATGCCGCCACACCATCAAACACCTTGAATCCGGAACCGACCACGGCATCCTTCACATCCTTCAATTCCATGGCATATCGCAGGTCCGGCTTATCCGAACCGAACCGCTCCATGGCTTCCCGGTAGGTCATCCGGGGGAACGGTGCAGTCACGGTCACATCGGCCACCTTCCCCATTTCCACCATCATCCCTTCCACCATGGTGAAAATGTCCTCCTCGTTGACAAAGGACATTTCGATGTCGATCTGGGTGAATTCCGGCTGCCGGTCCGCCCGCAGGTCCTCATCCCGGAAGCATTTGACAAACTGAAAATAGCGATCATAGCCCGACACCATGAGCAATTGCTTGAACAACTGCGGGCTCTGGGGCAACGCGTAAAAGCTGCCCGGATGCACCCGGGACGGCACCACGTAATCCCGCGCCCCTTCCGGAGTCGATCGGGTCAAGAACGGGGTTTCCACTTCCATGAAATCCTGACCGTCCAGATAATTCCGGACCGCCATGGCCAGCCGGTGACGCAACCGCAATGCATCCTGCAACGGTTTGCGACGGAGATCCAGGAACCGGTATTTCAACCGCAGGTCTTCCGACACAGTGGCATTTTCATCAATGTTGATGGGCAGCGGCGCCGTTTTGTTCAACAGTTCCACCGCGTTGGCTGCCAGCTCAATCTCACCGGTGGGCATGTTGCGGTTGATCATGTCATCCGGCCGGGATTGCACCGTGCCCCCCACCCGGATCACGTCCCAGTCCCGAAGTGCCTTGGCCCGTTTGAAAACGTCGGCCGGCGTGTCATCTTCGTTGAACGTTACCTGGGTAATTCCCCACCGGTCCCGGATATCCAGGAACACCAGCGAGCCCAGGTCCCGGTGACTGTTGATCCAGCCATTGAGCAGGACGATTTCGCCAATGTTGCTTCCGTTCAATTGTCCGCAATGATGGGTGCGGTTGGTCAGTTTCATGTGGTCAACTCCTTCACCAGGTCTTCCAGTTGCAGCTCCCGCTGTTCGCTCGCTTCCATATCCCGAAGGATCACAATTCCAGCTTCCTTTTCCTGCTCACCGGCGATCAATGCATACCGTGCGCCGGCCTTGCCCACCTGCTTCAGTCCGGATTTCAGTGACGGCGCCTCCGGCATCACCATGGACACCAGTCCGGCATCTTTCAGGATTTTGCCGATCGCTGCCGCATACGTCAGGTCTTCCCCCACGGGCAGAATGCAGAGCATGTCCGGTGCCGGTTTCAGTTGCCGATCCCCGATGATCATCATCAGCCGGTCCATCCCCAATGCCCAGCCGAATGCCGGGGTGTCCGGTCCACCCAGTTCCTTTACCAGGTTGTCGTACCGGCCGCCGCCCAGAACCGCGTTCTGGGAGCCCAGCCCCTCGGAAATGACTTCAAACACGGTCCGGGTGTAATAATCAAGGCCGCGAACCAGTTCCGGCTGCAGCTTCACATCCACGTTCAACTGGTCCAGGTATCCCAACACTGCGTCCTGGTGGGTCCGGCATCCGTCACACAAATGATCCTGGATGGACGGCGCCCCTTCCACCACGGCTTTGCAACCGGGCACCTTGCAATCCAGTACCCGGAGCGGGTTGGTATCCAGCCGTCGCTGGCAATCCCCGCACAGTTCATGCTTTCGATCAAGCAGGAAAGAGCGCAATGCGTCCCGGTATCCGGGTCGGCAATCACCGCAACCCACCGAATTGATGTCTACCCGAAGACCGGTCAATCCCAGGTCGTTCAGCAAACGGACGACCAGCTCGATGGTCTCCGCATCCACGAAGGGATGGCCGCTGCCGAACACCTCGGCTCCTGTCTGGAAGAACTGGCGGTAGCGACCCTTCTGGGGACGCTCATACCGGAACATGGGGCCGATGTAGAACAGGCGGTTCACCCTGGCCCGCTGGTGCATCTGGTGCTCAACGTATGCCCGTACCACGGACGCCGTATTTTCCGGCCGCATGGTAATGGAGCGGCCCTTCCGGTCCTGAAAGGTATACATTTCCTTGTGAACAATGTCGGTATCCTCCCCGATTCCCCGGGCGAACACCTCGGTATACTCAAAAATCGGTGTACGAATTTCCTCGAATCCATACAGCTGGAACAGGCGACGGGCCAGCGCCTCGTACGCAGCCCAGTTCTCCACGTCCGGAGAAAAAATGTCCCGTGTGCCTTTTACTGCCTGAATACGCATATTACCCCCGAATACCTGTGTTTTTCGATCCCGCCCATTGTATCAGAATCCGGCCCCGTCTCACGAACCAGCTGCGCAAAATCACGTACCTGCCGGCCAGGCCACCGGATCCGATGTTTCCCGGGCACCAATCGAACAAACCGACTGAACAAAGCGTAATAATGGATGAACAGTAAGGAGGTTCATAAGGATGTTTGAACTGTTATTCGGCATTGCGTTTCTCTTCATTGCGCTGGGCATTGTGTTCTGGCTCATCAAGGTTGTCATCAAGGCCATCCTGTACCTGTCCGGAACCGTTATTCTGCTGATCCTTGTACTGGCGTTTTTCCCGGTGATCCTGGTACTGCTGGTTATCGGATTCAAGTTGCTGTTGTTCTTCTTCCTGCTGATTCCATTCATCATCGCGGGAATCGCATTGAAGTTCCTGATCGCACCATTCATCTGATCTGAAGTCCGCACAAGAGCACTTCATCGGATTACACCGGCGTGGGACGTACCTCCCCCGCGTCGGTGTTTTTCTGTCTATGCAAAACGGGGATGGCCACTGAACCATCCCCGTTGCTTACCCGTTGAATTGCTTGATGATTATTTATAGATTGTATGTTCCCGGGAGAAATAGTCCTTTGTCATTTCCCGTACCTTCGGCGTCAACAGGATCACTGCGATCAGGTTGGGAATGGCCATGAGACCCAGTGCGATGTCACCAAATCCCCAGACGATTTCCAACGAGAACACCGCACCCAGGAAGTGCATGAGCAGGAACACATACTTGTAGGGTTTGACCGCTTTTTCACCGGCCAGGTACTGGATGGAACGGTCCCCGTAATAGGACCAGGAGATGGCCGTGGAAATGGCAAACAGGAAGACAGCCGTGGTCACCAGGTATTTGCTGTATGGGCCGAGGATGGGTGCCAGTGCCGTCTGGAAGGCATAGGATGTCATGGGCGATCCGTTGAGTGCCTGTCCAGCCGCGTCCGTTACTGTCCAGGCATCGGTAAGAATGATGACCAGTCCGGTCATGGTGCAGATCATCAGGGTATCAATGAACGGTCCAATCATGGCCACCGTGCCTTCACGGACCGGCTCATCCGTCTTGGCAGCAGCATGGGCAATGGGCGCGGATCCCTGGCCGGCCTCGTTGGAGAAAATACCCCGTTTCACCCCCCACACCAGCGTGTACAAGAAGGTTGCACCGGCAAATCCGCCAATCTGAGCAGGCGGGTTAAACGCGGAGTCGACAATCAACACCAGCATCCCCGGCACTCGGTCGATATTCAGAATAATGGCTGTCAACGCGGCCACAATGTAGAGACCGGCCATGAACGGCGCCAGCTTGGAGGCCACTTTACCGATCCGCTTGATACCGCCCAGGATCACCATGCCCACCAGGGTCACCAGTATCAGGCCTGTAATCCACGGCGCGATACCGAAATCGGACTTGAACTGGTCCGCCACGGTAAACGACTGGACGGCGTTCCCCGATCCGAAAGAAGAGATCACCGCGCAAACGGCAAACATAACGGCCAGCGGTTTGAATCCCTTACCCAGTCCCATCTCGATGTAGTACATGGGACCACCGGAAGCGGAACCGTCCGGATTGATCTTCCGGAACCTCATGGACAAAGTACACTCCGCATATTTCAACGCCATCCCGAAAATGGCCGTGATCCACATCCAGAATAATGCCCCCGGCCCGCCATAGTGGATGGCTGTGGCCACGCCCGCAATATTCCCGATGCCGACTGTGGCGGACAGCGCAGCGGAAAGCGCCTGGAAATGGGTAATGTCCCCTTCGTGGGCCGGATCGTCATACTTGCCGGAAATCACTTCCCATGCGTGTTTGAAGCGTCGAATCTGGATGAACGCAAGCCGGGAGGTCACATAGATGCCCGCCCCCAGCAGCAACACAACCATAAATGGTGCAATTTCAGGAAAATTCCATATCAGATTGGAAATCCAGTTGATCACATCGTGCAATCCGTCCACATCCCCTCCCATTGGTAACAGGTAAATTTCGCTCATGGTAACACAGGTTGTGCTATGATACAGGGACTTTTTCGCCTGCCAGACGGCGCCCCGTCTGGGTTTGGTGAAAACAGTCAACCATTGAACAAAATGACCGGGAAACACACATGCACTACGATGCCGAAATCCAACGAACCGTCGAACAACTGGGGGAGTTGATCCATCACAAGCTTACCACCGACCCCGAAATCGATGCACTTGTCAAACGAATCAAACATGCGGGGCTGATGCTGACCATCACCGTGGAGGCCAACCCCGATCCGGTATCCCCCGAAGAACTGGCGTTGACACCGTTTGACCGCCAGTTGTTGAAACAGATGAAGATTGAAGCCCATGAAGACACGGATGCACCTGACGAGCCTGGATCCTGATGAGTTGAAGGGACTCCTGGCCGAACAGGGGTTCCAGGCCTATCGAACAGACCAGCTGCTGGACTGGGTCTATCGGAAACTGGTATTCCAATCGGAACAAATGGGCAACCTGCCTGGCCCGTTGCGGGACTGGCTGGACGAGCACGCTTCCGTCCTTCCCTTCTCTCTTGCGGAAAAACAACTGTCAACAGACGGTACCGTGAAATTCGCGTTCCGACTGCAGGATGGGCACCTGATTGAAGCCGTAAGCATTCCCATGGAAACCGGCAAACCCACATTCTGCATCTCGTCCCAGGTGGGGTGTGCCATGGGCTGTCGATTCTGCGCCACGGCTTCCATGGGATTCAAACGAAACCTGGAACCCGGAGAGATTGTGAGCCAGGTACTGGCGTTGAAACAGCATGCCGGGCTGGGCGAGAAAGCTGCCCTGAACATCGTCTTCATGGGCATGGGGGAACCGCTGATGAACACGGAGAATGTGTTGAAAGCCATCCGGATCCTGACCCATGAAAATGCCGGCAATATCAGTCATTCCCGAATCACGGTATCCACCTGTGGAATCACACCGGGCATTGAACGGTTGGCCGCAGAACCGAAACTGCCACTGATCGCTCTTTCCCTCAATGCCGCAGACCCGGAAACCCGGGAACAGATCATGCCGGTCACCCGGAAATATCCATTGCGGGAAGTACTGGATGCCCTGAAACAGATCCCGTTGGCCCGCAGGGAACGACTCACCATGGAATACGTCCTGCTGAAGGATATCAACGACCGCCCGGAAGATGCCCGCAACCTGATCCGGCTGCTGGACGGATTGAAATACAAGGTCAACCTGATCCCATTCAACCCGTACCCGGGATCCCCCTACCAGGCACCCACACCGGAATCCGTCCACCAGTTTACCGAACTGCTGGCATCCAAACACGTGACTGCCATGGTCCGTAAGAGCCGGGGACAGGATATCCAGGGGGCCTGTGGCCAGCTGGCCCGTTCCCGGGAAACACAAACCCCATAAGAAAAGGCGGCCGTTCAGCCGCCTCCGGATAATTCCATAAACAGGATTGACTACCGGGCAAGCACCTTCGCCGCATCCTTGGCAAAATACGTAAGGATCAGGTCTGCACCGGCACGCTTGATGGATAACAGCATTTCCATCATGGCATTTTCCCGGTCAATATATCCCTTCTCCGCCGCCGCGTTCACCATGGCGTATTCTCCGCTGACGTTGTAGGCTGCCACCGGCAGATCCGTGTTGTCCCGGACTTCCCGGATAATATCCAGGTAGGGCATGGCCGGCTTTACCATCACAATGTCCGCCCCTTCCATAATGTCCAGTTCCACTTCCTTGATGGCTTCCCGACGGTTTGCCGGATCCATCTGGTAACTCTTCCGGTCACCGAATGACGGCGGCGACTGGGCCGCGTCACGGAACGGTCCATAATAAGCCGACGCATACTTGGCGGCATAGGACATGATGGGAATATTGCCAAAATCGTTTTCATCCAGTACCTCACGGATCCGGGCCACCCGACCATCCATCATGTCGGACGGGGCCACCATATCCGCACCGGCTTCCGCATGGGACAGCGATTCCCTGGCCAGCAGTTCCAGGGTCTTGTCATTGTTCACATCCCCGTCTTCAATGATGCCGCAATGACCGTGGTCAGTGTATTCGCACATGCAGACATCGGTAATCACGTACAGGTCCGATGTCAGGGACTTGATTTTTCGCAATCCGCGCTGGATAATCCCGTGCTCATGGTAAGCCTGACTGCCCACCGCGTCCTTGTGCTCCGGTATACCGAACAGGATCACGGATTTGATCCCCAGATCCACCAGCTCCGCGATTTCCTCTTCAATCCGGTCCACCGAATACTGGAACACGCCCGCCATGGATGAAACCGGGTTCTTGATGTTATCGCCGTCAATCAAAAACAGGGGATAGATGAAATCATTGACGGACACACTGGTTTCCCGGACCATGTCCCGGATCAGGCTGTTGCGCCGCAATCGCCGGGGTCTCATTTCCGGATAATTCATACTCACCTCCAGGTTTATATCATTCATGCAGTTTCTTACGATTTCTCTTTCAGTTCAGCACAGGTTTTCCGGATGGCATCATCCATGGTGTAGCGGTCCGGCACGATGCAATCATATCCCGCTTTGCGAATCCGTCTTTCGGTAACCGCTCCGATAGCCGTCAATTGTGCATGCGCCAGGCTCTCCACCCCGTTGGCATCCACAAAGCAGTCAAAACACGACGGACTGCCGAAAATGATCGCATCCATTTTTCCGGAAACCCGGCTTGATGTGCACACCGTACGATACACGGCCGCGGACAACAGTTCGATACCGGCCTCACGAAACACGTCCGGTTGAGAAAAACTGCTCCTGTCCGATGTGGGATACAAAACAGCCCGGGCTTCGGGAAACTTGCCGGCAAATTCACCGGGCCAGGTAATGGACGAAAATGACTCGGGGACGAAGTCTACCGTCACACCTGCTGCCCGCAGCGCATCACCGGTTCGACTGCCCACGGCCCCCACCCGTTTGTCCTTCAACGCGTCCGGTACCAATGACAGGAGATGGCTCAGCCCCTGCCGGCTTCCGAAGAACACCCAGTCATAGGATGCAGGATCCGGTAACCGGCACGCCACCGGCTCAAACCGGATCGCCGGGTGCGGCACCAGTTCAACTCCCGGATGGCATCCGGAACAGCTTACGCCGTCAATTGTCTCTTGCGAAGCGACCAGCAGAATCCGTTTCATGGGCATATTGTATCAGTATCCGCCCCAATCAGCCATTTTACACTGACCGTCAGTTCCAGTATAATGAGCCTGTTCGTTGAATCATGTAACCGTCGGTAAATCAGCCATGGTTCCGGCAGGAAGACATCATCATCGGGAGACTGCCATGTGTGGAATTGTATGTTATGCGGGAAAACAGAGTGCGGCACCCATCCTGCTGGAAGGGTTGAAACGACTGGAATACAGGGGATATGATTCTGCCGGCCTGGCGGTTGTGGATCCAGATTCGCAGACAGATACGCTGATCAAGTCTGTGGGCAAGGTGAGCGAACTGGAAAAACGGGTGAACAGAACGGAAATTCCGGGCACCTACGGCATTGCACACACCCGTTGGGCCACCCATGGTCAGCCCACTGAAGCGAACGCCCATCCGCACACGGATTGCACCGGGAAACTCATGCTGATCCATAACGGCATTATCGAGAACTATGCGGACCTCAAGGCTGAGTTGATTGATGCCGGCCATGAATTCAAGTCCGAAACGGACACCGAAGTGCTGGTTCACCTGGTTGAATTTTACCTGGACAAGCTCAATACACTGGATCTTCCCGAGGCTGTGCGCAAGGCACTGTCACGGGTATCCGGTACCTTTGGCATCGCCGTCATTCACCGTGACCTGCCCAACAAGGTGGTCGTGGCCCGCCGGGGCAGCCCCATCATCATCGGTGTGGGAAAAGATGAATACCTGGCGGCATCGGACGTAAACGCGTTCATCCGTCATACCAACAAGGTCATTTATCTCAATGATGATGAAATGGCCATTCTCAATTCGGACAACATCACCATCACCGACCTGAACCTCAACAAGATTGACCGGGAAACCGAGACACTGGACTGGGAAGTGTACGAGAGCTCCAAGAAGGGCTTCAAGCATTTCATGTTAAAAGAAATCTTTGAACAGCCGGAAACCGTCCGAAACGCGATCCGGGGCCGGATTATTGATGCAGAAGGCATCCCCAAGCTGGGTGGCCTGGAACCGGTGCTGGAGCGCCTCCACAAACTGCGCCGCATCGTGTTCATTTCCTGCGGTACGTCCTACTATGCAGGCCTGTACGCAAAATATCTGTTTGAAGCTGTTACCGACCTGGACGTCAACGTGGACTATGCGTCTGAGTTCCGTTATCGGAATCTCCGGATTGATGACGCCACCTGTGTCGTGGCCATTTCCCAGTCGGGTGAAACGGCAGACACCCTGGCCGCGCTGCGGGAATCCAAGCGAAAAGGGGCACTGACACTGGGACTGGTCAACGTGGTCGGATCCACCATCGCCAATGAAACCCATGCCGGGATCTACAACCATGCGGGACCCGAGATCGGCGTGGCATCCACGAAAATATTTGTCTCCCAGTGCACCATCCTGGCGCTGATGGCCCTGCTCATTGGACGCACCCATCAATTGTCCATTTCCGAGGGCATGCGCATCATCCAACACCTGAAGGCTTTACCGGAACTGATCGAAGAATTTCTAACCCAGAACGATGCCATTCGGGAGCTGGCCCAGGATTATCTCGGCTATGCGGATTTCCTGTTCCTTGGCCGGAACCTCAATTATCCAATCGCGATGGAAGGGGCCTTGAAGCTGAAGGAAATCTCCTATGTCCACGCGGAAGGCTATCCCGCCGGTGAGATGAAGCATGGTCCCATATCCCTGATTGATCCGGATTTTCCCACGGTAGCACTGGTTACCCGGGATTTTTCCTATGACAAGATGATCAACAACATCCAGGAAATCAAGGCACGGAATGGACGGGTTCTGGCCATTGCCAGCCCCAGCGATACGTTCATTGAAACACTGGCCGATGATGTGATCCGGGTGCCCGAAACACTGGAAATCCTGCAGCCCATCTTGAATGTGCTGCCCCTGCAGTTGTTCGCCTACCATTTTGCAGATTTGAAAGGCCGTGACGTGGACAAGCCACGGAACCTTGCAAAGAGCGTCACAGTGGAGTAGTCGACAGGCCGTCTCTCAGTCCCGGGGAACCCCGGCCGGCGAAATCTTTCCCAGTATCACTGCGTGATCGCAACCGGTCACGGCCGGTACGGAAGATGCAAGTCCGTTCACCGTTCGATATCCGAACCATCCAAATGCCAGGGCCTCCTTGAAGTCCGGATCCACACCCTCCGTCGCACTGGAAACCACCGAGACATCGGGCAATAACTCGGCCAGCTTTCTCATGAAAAACCGGTTATGGACCCCGCCACCGGAGACAATCAACCGGCACGGGAAATCCGATGCTGAAACCAGACATTCCAGTGAACGGACGATACTGGCCGGCGTCAGCGCCGCAACCGTGGACAACAGGTCGCCGAACGGCAGGTCCCGTCCGATCTCCAGAATATGCGCCAGGTAATCCGGGCTGAAATATTCCCGTCCGGTGGACTTCGGTGGAAGCCGGTCAAAATACGGATCCCCCATCAACCGGTCCAGTAATGGTTCATTCACCGTTCCAGCGTCCGCATATTGACCGTCCGGATCATGGGTGCAGGCAGGATCAATCAGTCGGGCCACCGCTTCGTCCAGCAGGCAGTTACCGGGACCGGTGTCAAAGGCCAGGATATCCGCCGGTCGGCCGCCGGGCAGTATGGTCAGGTTGGCAATACCACCGATGTTCAGGCAGGCCCGATTCTCCTTTTCATGCTGAAACAACTGACGGTCCAACAGCGGCACCAGTGGTGCACCCTCTCCACCGGCTGCCATGTCCCGGATGCGGAAATCAGACACCACAGGGATGCCCAAGCGTTCTGCAATTACGTCGCCATCCCCAATCTGCCAGCTACCGGCAACCCGATGCCCGAAACGGGTATCGGGCTCAGGATAATGACCGATGGTCAACCCGTGTGAACCAATCACACTGATGGATTCCGCACAGACATCGGATTGACGCAGCAACTCCTCGACCGCATCGGCCAACAGGTGCCCCATGAGAATGTTCATCCGTACCACACGCTCCCGATCCAATCCGTCCCCTGTAATCAGCGCCTGCAGTTCCTGTCGGAATGCACCGGTGAACGGCCGGTAGAGGCCCTGGACAAAACTGACGGCGCTGCCTTTTGCGGTGATCCGGAGAAGGGCGGCATCAATGCCATCCAGCGAGGTGCCGGACATCAGGCCGACAACCAGTTGTTCATCCTGTGCTTGTGTGTCCGTCTTCATGCAGTTATTGTATTGAATCTCCTGACATTCTTCAATTTTTTCACTACAATAGGATCATCACGGGCAAAGGAATTCCCATGCTGAAACCATTTGCGGAACAACTCCGACCCAACAGCCTGGACGATTTTGTCGGGCAACAACACCTGGTAGGCGACGGCAAACCGATCCGCCGTTTTCTGGCGGGTGCCCATGTCCAGTCCATGATTTTCTGGGGCCCCCCGGGTACCGGGAAAACCACCCTTGCCCGACTGATCAGCCGGGAAATGGAACTCCCATTCCTGGACATCTCCGCCACTGAAAGCGGTGCCAAGGAACTGAAAGCCATTGTCCAGAAAGCCCGGGCGGTGGGCACCCTGATGCTGTTCGTGGACGAGATACACCGCTTCAACAAGCTGCAACAGGACATCCTCCTTCCCCACGTTGAGAAGGGCACGTTGCTCCTGGTCGGCTCTACAACAGAAAATCCCGCGTTCTCGGTAAACAAGGCCGTACTCTCCCGTTGCATTGTCATGCACTTCCTGCCGCTGTCAGCGGAAGACATTTTCCACCGGCTGGCGCAGGCCGACAGCCAACTTAATCTCAATATCCAGTCCGACATATTGAAGCGAATCAGTCATATTTCCCAGGGTGATCTCCGGAAAGCCTTCAACTATCTGGAAGCTGTTTCCGTGGCAGGACCGGAAGGGTTTGCAGAACTGGACACCACCCCCATTTATGACCGATTTTCCGATGAACACTACAACCACGCTTCCGCCCTGCAGAAAAGCCTCCGGGGCGGTGACGCGGATGCCGCGTTGTACTGGCTGGGTAAAATGATTGCTGCCGGAGAAGATCCGGAATTCATTGCCCGTCGTATCTGGATATGCGCTTCGGAAGATGTCGGAAACGCAGATCCCATGGCCACCCTCCTGGCCGGAAACGCCCTGCAAGCGGTGCAGCAGCTGGGACTTCCCGAAGCACGGATACACCTGGCACAGGCAGCCATCTACGTCGCACGGGCACCCAAATCAAATGAAACAATCAATGGAATTGACAATGTCATCCGGGATATTGAAAACGGCCGCAGCTATCCGGTTCCCGTTCATCTCCGGGACGCACACTACCCGGACGCAAAAGAAGTGGCCGGTGTGGCGGGATATATCTATACCCATGAATCACCCTTCAGCGAACAGACCTTTCTACCCGAACCACTTGCACATACCCGTTATGCACAGGAATCGGAAATGGCACCGATCCCGGCACCTGTTGTCCGTAAGGTAATGGAACTTGTTGGTGAGCAGCAGGGACAGCGCCTGGACGCACCCCGTATTTCCCGCGAAACGGGGTGGCCCGTCTGGTCTGTCCGACGGATTCTGCGAACCCTGGTGAAAGACGGGCAGATTCGCCTGACGTCCAACCTGATTGTGGAAATCGATTGACAGCCGACAGGTTCAGTTCTGCAACTGCTCCAGATATGACAGAATTTCGCCCGGACTCCCATCAGGGGAAACACCCCGATAAATCTGCTCCAATGCACCGTCCGGATTAATCAGCATGGTGTCCCGGGAACAGAATCCGAACCGAACCTTCACGCCGAACAGCTCGGCCAGTTTCCGGTCATCATCCGAGAGCAGATCAATCTGCAAGTCATATTTTTCAATAAACTTCCGGTGACTGGCCGGGGAATCGGTACTGACACCCAGCACAACCGCGTTCACCGCCTTGAACTGCTCAATCAGCTTGGAAAACGTCTGCGCCTCCCGGGTGCAACCGGGCGTATCATCCTTGGGGTAAAAATACAGAATGAGCCACTTGCCCTTGAAGTCGTTAAGGGTAATGGACTCGCCATGCTGGTTTGCCGCAGAAATGTCTGCCGGCAGGGGATCCCCGATTTTCAGCCCTTCAGCATGCGCCTGCCAGAACAAGGCTGACAAGGCAGCTGTAATCATCAGAATTTTCATGTTTCCTCCTCGCACAGTTTTGTAACTGTCCTTCAGACCCCGTAAGCCAGACGGGCAGCCAGATGATACGGCAGGCCTTCCCGGAGAATACGCTTCTGGGAGGCCTCCACGTTATAGTGAATGCGATAGTGAAAGAGTTTACCGGTATCACTGTCATAGAGCATACAGGATGCCCGGTAGTCCCGGTCACGCGGTTGTCCAACAGACCCCGGATTCACCAGGTACTGGTGCTTGGGATTCAACGCCAGCACATCCCGATCGGTCAACCGACGGAAGAGAATGCTCTCCCCATCAAACTCAAACACGCAGGGAACATGGGTATGACCAAAGAACATCAAATGTGTACGGTGCTGATTGAACACCTGAAATGCATCAAATTCACTGAACAGATAATAGTCTTCATTCACCGGCGATCCATGGGACAGCAGCATCTTGTCACTGACACGAACCGGGCCCCGGGTCAGTTCCCGTACAAACCGGAGATTGTCCATGGAAAGCCGTTCAAACGTCCAATCTGCGGCTATCTTTGCCTTGTCGTTGAAATTGTAACCTTCTTCAATACCGGAACAGACTTTGTCGTGATTACCACGAACCGCTGTCAATGCCCGGAACTCCTGAAACGCCTGAACAACCTGGTTGGGTGCACCCCCATATCCCACAAGATCACCGAGAAACAGGACATGATCCACCCTTTTGCGGCGGAAAAATGCCCGTACGGCGCGAAGGGATTCCACATTTGAGTGGACGTCGCTCAGAACAAGATATCTCATTTCCGGGCGAATCGCTCCATGAAGTGGGTGGTGATGTTACCTGCCTGAAAGTCCGGGTCATCCAGGATTTTCAGATGCATGGGAATGTTGGTCTTGATGCCTTCTACAAAAAACATCTCCAGTGACCGACGCATCCTGGCAATCGCTTCATCCCGATTCTGCCCGTAGGTAATCAACTTGCCAATCATGGAGTCATAGTACGGCGTCACCGTGTATCCCGTGTATGCCGCAGTATCCAGCCTCACACCAAGCCCGCCCGGAGGATGAAATGCCGTAATTTCACCCGGAGACGGCATGAACGAGACAGGATCCTCGGCATTGATCCGACACTCCATGCAATGGCCCTTGAATTTCACGTCCTGCTGACGGATAGACAATCGATCTCCAGCCGCCAGTGCGATCTGCAACTTCACCAGGTCCAGGTTGGTCACACCTTCCGTTACGGTATGCTCCACCTGGATCCGTGTGTTCATTTCCATGAAATAGTAGCTGCCGTCGCCATCCACCAGGAACTCTACCGTTCCCAGGTTGGAATAGCCGATGGCTGTTGCTGCCCGTCTCGCCGCATTCCCCATTTCCTTGCGTTTCTCCGGTGTCAGTATCGTGGACAACGCCTCTTCAATAAGCTTCTGGTGATTTCGCTGAACGGAACACTCCCGTTCACCCATGTGTATGACGTTTCCTTCCCTGTCCGCAACCACCTGAATTTCAATATGACGGGGATTTTCAATGTAGCGTTCCATGTATACCGTATCATCGCCGAATGCGGCTGCCGCTTCGGTGCGTGCCATTGAATACGCCGGCAGGAGTTCTTCCCTGGATCGGACAATCCGCATACCCTTTCCGCCACCGCCCGAAGATGCCTTCAGGATGACCGGAAAACCGATCTCTTCCGCCAGACTGGCCAGATGGGCTTCGTCGTTGATCGGTCCGTCACTGCCCGGGACCACCGGAATCTTCTTCTGGATCATGGTTTCCCTGGCTTTGGACTTGTTCCCCATCAATTGGATGTGCTCCGGCTCCGGTCCGATAAACGTCAAACCGCATTCCCTGCAAACCTCCGCGAAGTGCGCGTTTTCCGACAAGAATCCATAGCCGGGATGGATGGCGTCTGCGCCGGTGATTTCAGCTGCTGCAATGATTGCGGGTATGTGCAGATAACTTTTGTTACTACTGGCACCGCCGATGCAAATACACTCATCCGCCAGTTTTACATGCAGCGAATCCCGATCCGCCTCCGAGTATACACTGACCGTATGAATGCCCAACTCTTTACAGGCGTTGATGATCCGGAGAGCAATTTCGCCTCTGTTGGCGATGAGAATTTTGTTGAACATCCGGTATGCTTCCTATAACGGTTTAATCGCGAACAGTTGCTGACCGTACTCCACCGCTTCCGAATTCTTCGGGAAGATCTTAACCACTGTACCTTCTACTTCCGCTTCAATCTCATTCATGATCTTCATCGCTTCGATAATGCAGAGCACCTGACCCTTCCGGATGGTATCACCGACGTTGACATACGCGTCTGCTTCCGGATTCGGTGCCCGATAGAACGTACCGATGATCGGGGAATTGATGAATTCCACATCATCATCCAGCGGTGCTGCTTCCGGTGCAGACCCTTCCGCAACCACACCCGGTGCCGCTTTCGGTTCTGCTGTCATTCCCTGCGGTGCGGCCACCACCGTTTGAACCGGCGCTGCAACAGTCTGGACGGCCGTTTCCCGCTTCAATTTCAAGGAGAAATCCTGGTCAACCAGTTCCATCTCCGTCAATGCGTTATCCAAAAACGCCTGCATCAGCTGCTTGATCTCTTTTACATTCATTATTTCACCCTTGTGATATATTCACCCGTCCGGGTGTCTACCCGTACCTTCTCACCTTCCGATATAAACAACGGAACCTGGATAACCGCCCCGGTCTCCAGTGTAGCTGGTTTGGTCGCACCGCTGGCGGTATCCCCCCGCAACCCGGGATCGGATTGGGTAATGACCAACTCCACATGTGCCGGCATGTTCAAACTGATTGCCTCATTGTTATAAAACAGAACATCCAGTTCCATGTCTTCTTTCAGAAATTTCTTCGCGTCACCGATCACGGTATCGGCAAGGGTGAACTGCTCATACGATTCCAGGTCCATCATCACATACTCATCACCCTGGGCGTACAGATATTGCATGTGCCGTTCCACCATGTCCGGTTTGCCCACCTTTTCACCGGAACGGAACGTCTTGCTCAACACAGAACCGGTTTGCAGGTTCCGAATTTTCGTACGGACAAATGCACCGCCTTTTCCGGGTTTCACATGAAGAAATTCAACAATTTCAAATGGTGTTCCATCGAGTTCAATTTTCAATCCATTGCGAAAATCGCTGGTATCGTACATTTTTTCCTCCTGATCATGCCCATAGAGTATACCCGCAACCGGTATGCAGGTCAATACGCAGCGATACGGACAAATGCAGTGTGGAGCGGGCTTGACAAGACAGGACAGATCAGCGCAATTCCGGTTTTAATCGATGAAAAGCGCGAATGGCATCCAGATGGATCCGGTCCCGGGAAACATCACCTGTCATGAAAACGGCAAGTGTAAACTCACCGATCTTGCGAAGCAGGATTCGTTTATCCTGAACGGTCACCTGACACTCCTCGGGCGTGAACAGTTCCAGCCGGGCTGCTTCTTTCAGAATCGGCAACAGCTCAATGACAATGTCATCTTTATGCAACGGTCCATTCTGATAAACAATCAGGGCATCCCCATCAAAAACCAGAAGATCCATTTCTTCCAGGCCTTGCATCAGTTCATGAAACCGCATTGATTTTCTCCAGCCATTCGTTCAGGACAGCAATTTTCTGCCGGTACCGTTCTGCAGTGGATTTCGATTGCCCGGTAGTACCATTGAGCAAGTCGCTGACCCGCTGAATCTCAACTGCAAGCGCTTCATCCGGCTCGGATGACTGAAGTGAGATCAGCACATCAAGTGCTTCCTGGTACATGCCCTGCTGTTCATATACCTGTGCCATGGATCGGGTTTTGATATCTACCCCATCCTTCGGTGGAATCTCTTCCTCTTCCGGATCGTCCGGGAGACGGGAGGTCACGATCTCTTCTTCCAGTACAACTTGAGTCGGATCAACCTCGGTGAGGCCACCCGTCTCCAGTTGAACCGTACTTTCGTCGCCGACAATGTCCGCCGGTTCCGTTTCCGACTCAGCTGATACGCCCGAATCCGCCTCAGGCGACCGGAACTCCGAAACATCCAGGACTTCTGTTACCGTATCACTGAAATCCGCCTCATCCCTTTCCTCACCGGCAGCAATGTCCTCGGCGATAGAAACCGGTGCCGCATCCACAGAGGATTGTCCTTCCATCAGTTCCCGCAACTCAATCAAGGCCGGATCATTCTCCGGCATCATGAATCCCAGGAAGTCCAGGTGGGTTGTGGCTTCAGTACTCTTACCAGCCTCCACCAGCACACGTGTCAGGAGGATACGGGCCCGGATATTCTCCGGATTGGAACGAATGATCCCATCCAGTTGAACCGCCGCCTCATCCAACCGGCCCATCCGTGCCAGGATTTCACCCTGGAGTACACGGGCCGGGCTGAAACCGGGGTAAAGATCGAGGCACCGGGCCAGAATGCCCAGTGCCTCTTCTTGCTTGCCATCATTATCCGCACTCTCTGCCTGTTGCAGCAGCGCGATACGATTTGTCAGTTCCATCAGTTCAGGTGCAACTGCACAATATCTCCAGCCAGGCTGCCATCTGCGCCCTGGCCCATAATTACCAGCGCTGAATGATCCGCCAGCAGCTGATCATCCACGTCTTTCACTTCGAGAACAATGCGTGAACTACCCGACGGAAGCTGAAGACCTGTCTTCAATGAAGTCCATGTACCACCGGGAACCCGTCCCAACAGTTCCGTTTCACCGGACACTGAGCGTATCGTCAACAATTGGTCTGCAATCTGGTCACTCAGTTCCAACTTCAGGGTGCCTGCCCGTTTCGCCGTGTTCCAGCTGGACTCCGCTTGAATACCGGCATCCAGGCAACGGCCGTCAGCCCGGACCAGTCTGTAGTCATTGGTCACCGAACCGTTCTCGCCAAACATGGACAGCTGCACAACACTGTATCCGTCTTTCTTTTCCAGTGGCGTGAGTGCGGTCTGAATTTCGCCCATGCCGTTTTCAATTACACCCCGTCTGGAGCTGAACAGCATTGGATCACCGTCCACCACGTGGAACTGATATGCCTGGTTCCGGAAGTCTGTGTCCATCACATTCCAGGAAAGCTGCCCATCGCTGGCAGGCATCATATTCAACGAGACTGCAGATTGAACCGGGTCAAGAACACTCACTTCAAAGGTCTTGTTGACCACAGAACCGGCACCGTAAGCCGTCAGCACAAATGTTGTATCCTCAATAATGGCCTCGGTAACAACTGAACTGGTACCGGTAACATCCAGGATATCATCATCCTCTACATAGAACGGGAACAGTTCCAGACGTTCATATTCACCTTGAACCGCCCAGGTCAGGTGTACCACTTCACCGGACGCCACTTCATCCACATTCCCCAGGAAATAAATGATTTCCGGGTCGGCGTTCTGAACCGTCACGTTGACGGTATCGGTTGACAGGCCTTCTCCGTTCTGCGCCACAATGGTATACGTGGTGGTAAACTCCGGAGATACATTAACCTCACCAGCCGTCGGATCCACAGCTCCCAGCTCGGGATAGACTACTGCGGATGTGGCATTGCTGATGTTCCAGGACAATACCGCCGATTCCCCGGAGCCGATGGTCGCGGGCTGGGCACTGAACACATTGATGGTCGGGGCATTCCCCGCACCGGTACTCTGTTCCACTTTTACTTCTTCCGTCGCAAATCCGTCCAGTCCACCGACCATCAACGTAAATGTCTGCGGAAAATCCACATCTGTGATCGTGTAGCTGCCGTACGGATAATAGTCCCAGGGGTTCAATTCAATGCTGCCCGGGTTCAGAATAATCTGGTTCACGCCACCACCGATGTACCAGGACAGGGTTACATTGTCCCCATCAACGCCTTCGGACTTGTCAGCAATGAAAGAACCGATCACGGGTGCCAGATTACCCGTATCGTCCCCATAGTTGCCCGGCGCCACCTTGATGGTTGCAGATGCAGACACAATGTCACCGGAACCCGTCCGGCCGTACAGTGTGATGCGTGCATCCATGTCAAGTACCGGTGCACGCCAGCCTGCCAGCGCCCCGCTGGTCTTTTCGGCCAGCCGAACCACAACGATATTGAACGATGCGGTTTCATTCACTTCCACCAGCTGTGAAAGCCCACCTTCAAAGCCCTCAAACACGGTTCCACCATCGGACCGCGTAAACGTAACCGTATAACGGTTTACAATTACGTCATTCAACGTGGAGGGGGTTGCCCCCGGATTTTTCTGGTTGTTCCCAACCGTCACAGTTACAAAATCCGCGGTAATTCCTTCATCGGCATTGATCATGTCCGCGGCAATCTCATTGGTCCCCGCTTCCGAGACAATGGAATTGATCCGGAACGTAGTCGCGACTTCGGGTTCCCCCTCAGCGCCACTGCTACAGCCCACTGCCAGGATCAACGCCGCCAAACCTAGAAACGAGAAAACTTTCATCTTCATCCCTGACTCCCTGATTTATTTTAGATTTCGACAATCTTCGGTGTAATGAAAATCAGCAATTCGTTGTTCTCGGTGGACTGGAGTTCATGTTTGAACAACCATCCCAGGAGCGGAATCCGTGACAGACCGGGAACCCGATCGGTTTGAGACTGGTCATTCACCTGGAAAATACCACCGATAACCGTTGTTCCGCCATTCCGGACCAGAACCTGGGTTGAAGCATTCCGGGTCGTAATGGTCGGGTTTCCGTCAATCACGCGGGTCCAGTCAGGTTCTTCCTTCTTCACAACCACATCCATGATGATCGTCCCCTCCGCCGTAATCTGGGGCGTGACTTCGAGCAGCAGTGATGCATTGATGTACCGAACCGTCACGGTATTGTTCTGAACGGTTTGAATCGGGATTTTGGCGCCACTTTCAATCTGGGCTGTCTTGTTATTCTGCGTCACAACCTTCGGCCGGGAAAGGATCCGTCCGAGACCGTCATTTTCCATTGCAGACAGGACCATGTCCAGTGAGAAAGAACCCAGCACATTACCGAGATGGAGACCGAATGCACTGGTAGCATTCACCGCGGGCATATTGACCGCGTATCCGCTGGTTCCACCAACCACGCCGGTTGTCGGGTCAACAGCTCCGCCAAACACGATGGAATTGGGAAAACTCATACCGGTCTGGGTGCCCATCGACGAATCATACATGCCGTTGAATCCCCATTGGATACCGATTTCTTTCTGAAATGTACTCTTGGTTTCCACCACACGTGCCTCAATCAGCACCTGCTTGGTGGCACGGTCCAATGTTTCCACCAGCTCAATAATGCCGGGGATCTTGTCCGGAATATCGGTAATGATCAATGTGTTGGTCCGCTCATCCGTCATCAGCTTGCCCCGCTGGGAAAGACTGTCTTCGATGATCTTCTCAATGCTCTTGACCTTGGCATAGGAAAGCGGCTTGGTTATGGTCTGTGTCGGTACAGCCAGTTCCTTCTCTTCTTTCAGCTTGCGGCGAGTTTCTTCTTCAATTCTGAACTTGTCATTGGTCGCAACACGGAGAACACCGTTTTGCAATTCGCTACCCAGTCCCTTGTCCTTGAGAATGATATCCAGTGCCTGGTCCCACGGAATGTCCTTGAACCGGTAGGTTGCCGTTCCGGTTACCGACTCATCCACGATCAGGTTCAGACCGGCAAATTCGGAAATGTAGCGAAGCAGATCCTTGATATCAATATCCTTGATATCAATCAGTCCGATCTTTTCACCGGTATACTGCTGCTCACCACCTTCAATGGTCCGGGTGACAAACGCGTAAGTCGCCTGCTGGTCCGCCGCCGGAGCCGGATCCACCTGATCCATTTCCTCGGCAGTTGTCAGGGCTTCCCCCACGTACAGAGAGAGCTGGTTCCCGTTTTCCTTGACCCGTGCCATCACCTGGTCAAAGTCCGATTCGATCGTCAAACGGATGTTTCCACTCTTCCCTTCTGCCTTCAGATCAGGAAAATGCCGGAAAACCGGCCACTCGGACGGTACATCGGCCATGGATGCGTTCTGAATCAGGAGTTCCGCCTGGCCGCCGTTGGTCATTACACGGAAAAACGGCTGCACCGAGCTGTTCAACGTCAGCTTCAGCAGATTGTCTTCCACAACACTGATATCCGCCAGGCTCACCTGAGCCTTGGGCTTTTCACTGAACAGGAAGGCAATGTAGCGGTTATCATTTTCAACCGTCACATGCACATCCGGCTGCTTCAGAAATGTCAGCCGATACGTTGCATTCTTTGTCTTTTCCACGTCCAGCGCCCGGACTTCCCTGGTCAGCACGTCCGGCACATTGGATTCCAGGCTGCCCACGTTGGCCAACTCCACCACGTACATGTGGTCCGAGTTGTTCAATTCGGTAAACTGAAGGGGCTGCTGCTGGTCATGAAACACGGTCACTTTCGTGCCGAACTGATTGTCCACGACATTCAGCCCCTTGATGGATGACGCCATCAGCGCCGTTCCCATCAGTGTGGACAGGAGCACAATGAAGATCTTGACCCTGGTATTCATCTACCCCTCCTATTTATTCAGATATTTGGTGATATCTCGATATGGTTTCAGCTGATTGGGATCATCTACATCCTGCCGGAAAACAACAGCACCTTCCATGCGTCCATTTTCCGGGTTCTTCGCAAATCCCACATTCAGCACCTTGCCGTCATACAACTCATCGCCGGCCTTGATCCAGTAAAACTTGTTATCACTGCCCAGTACAAAGGCCTCGTAACCGCGTTCCGACTTGATCACGCCCTGGAGAACGATCTCGTTGATTGACATACCTTGAATTCCCTGGAGCCGTTTTCCGTCCTGCTTCAACTGCTCCAGATCAAACGGTGACACGAACGGATCACGGTAGGACTTGGGGGAATAGGTGAATACCCCTTCCACCAGCAGATCATCCACATTCCGTCCTTCCTTCTTGGCCGGTTCTTCCTGGGAAGCCGGCTGCTCCGTTGGTTCCTGGGCCTGCACCGGCAGGAGCAGCAGGAAACACGCAACGATTGCCATCAGGATGCGTTTCACTGTGCACCTCCTTCCGCCGTGACATCATCTGTATCTTCGTTATAAATGAAAGTCGAAGCGATGCAGGAAATGTCCACAGAATATTTCGTGCCCTCATCCAACGTTTTCATTTCGAGGTTGCGCACGTTAATGATTTTGGGGAAATTCGCCAGGCTGGCGAAGAACTGACCCACGTCATGATACCGGGCCTTCAGGTCCAGATCGTACGGCAACTCGGTATATACATCTGTTCGAACCCGGTTGGCCGCCTTAATCGATTTGATGTAAACCTGACTTTCATTGGCCAGCAGGTTCAGGTTGCTGTAGAACTTTCCTGCCTCCGATTTGGTCGGCATGATTTCCTTCAGCTTGCCCAATTCTTCCTTCAGTTCGTTGATCTGCCGATTGAATTCATTGACCCGCATCTGCAACGCGCGTCCTTTCTGAATATCGGCCTCAACTTTCTGAATCTGACGTTCGGTGGCTTCGATCCGCTGATACCAGCCCTTGAACATCATGAAATACGCAACCGCAACGATGATAACCAGCAGTGCAATCAGAACCCCGGCCAAGGCCTTTGGTGACAAATCATTCATCTGGCCCTCCTTATGATCCCGCGGAATCCGCGGATGGCTGGGTTATGACAAACAGGATCTCGAAGTACACCACGTTGGGAATGCGATACTTCTCATCCTTCCGCAACAACGGATATTCGATATTCCGGATCATTGCGGACTGCGACAATTCCTGGTAGAACTGGTTGGCGGCTTCCGTATTCTTGGCCCGCCCCTTGATGGTCACACTGGAACCCTTCTGGATAATACTTTCAAACCAGACACTGTCCGGACAGCGATTGAACATTTCTTCCAGCATCTTGACCGGCCCGGACTGATTGTCCTTCAACCGGACAATGGTGTCCTTCTTCCGTTCCAGCAGTTCCTTCTGTGCACGGAACTTCTTTTCCTGTTCAATCAGGCCTTCATAGGTTTTCAGTTCCTGTTTCTTCGCGTTCAGAGTCTGCGTCAATTCCGTTTTGTGGGCATGCAGCAGATAACCCCAGACCAGTACACCAATCAAACCGACAACAAAGATGAATCCGGCAACAACGACGATGGCATTTGAACCCTCGCCTGCCGCCGGTGCAATCATTGTCGTGGCAGCGTCTCGTGACGCCTTCTTGGGAGCACCTTCCCGTCCAGAAAGAAGATTAATCTGTATCATTTACATCTCCTTTCTCATCGCCAGACCGACCGCTGCAGCCGTCATGGATGAAATCTCATTGACAAACTGCGGATCGAACATGCTTTCGTTTACTTCGATTTCCTTGAAAGCGTTGAAGATTTCAACCTTGAAACCGACTTTGTCCGTCAGGACCTGTTCCAATCCGTAAATGTTCGCCGTCCCCCCGGATACCAGGATCCGGTCAATATTCGAATACTGCGAGGTGGCTTTGAAGAACTCGAATGTCTTCAGGAACTCGCCCACCATATCCTCTGAAACAGAATTCAGGATCGGGATTACACTTTCAAATGAAATCCCCTCAACACTGCCGCCTTTCTTCAGTGTCTCCGCGTCATCGAAGGACAGGTTCAACTCTTTTTGAATCGCGTTTGTGTAGTAGTTGCCGCCGATGGAAAGGTCACGCCAGAACAGGGAGCGATCACCACTCATAATGTTGATATTGGTGGTTGCGGCACCGATATTGATCAACGCCGTGGTGACTTCTTCCGCCACACTGTAATTCAATTCACTGGCATTCTGCAACGCAAACGCGGTCACGTCAACCACAGCGGGTTCGCGACCGCCCTGCACAATGACACCGGAATACTCGCTGATCACGTCTTTCTTGGCTGCAGCCAGCACCACTTCCATCTGCCCATCCTGACGATCATCACCGGACACGATCTCGTAATCCAGGTTCACCTCATCGATTTCAAATGGAATGTACTGTTCCGCTTCCCAGCGAATGGACTCGCTCAGCTCTTCCATTGACATCTGGGGAAGCAACATCTTTTTGATAATAACACCGTTACCTGCCACTGCCACTGCGACCTTGCTGTTTTTGACGCCTGTTTTTTCAAACACGCGACGAACAGCATCCGCAACGGCAAAGGAGTCCATGATCGCACCATCCACGATACTCTCGGGTGGGACGGGCTCCACGCCGACGTTGACAAGCCTGAAACGCCGGTTTTCCCGGTCAAGTGGTTTTAATTCAACCAGCTTCACCGCTGTGGATCCGATATCCAACCCTACCAGCTGTCTTTTGCGTTTGAATATCACATCACACCTTCCTAATTTTATTTATGTGAACTTGTTAAAAAACACAATAGACCACTCCTGTTCAGTTTGTCAACAAAAATCCTTCATATTCAGTCCTTTTGCACCAGGCAGATGGTAATATTGTCGTCACCTCCAGCCTGGTTGGCAGCCTCGGTGAGTTGCTCAACCAGTTCCTGGAGATCCTCCGGAGCCTGTTCAAATACCTTGCTCAACTCATCCATTGAAACCATTGAGTTCAGCCCATCACTGCAGAACATGACCATGTCACCGGTTTCCAGTTCCAATTCGTCGATCTCAACGGATAACCGTTCTGATCCGCCAAGTGCTTGTGTCACAACGTTTTTCATGGGATGAACACGGGCCTGCTCTTCTGTGATCAACCCCCGTCGAACCTGCTCGGAAACCCAGGAATGGTCGTTTGTCAGCAACTGCAATTCCCCATCCCGGTACAGGTAGGCCCGGCTGTCTCCTACGTGGGCAATGGTCACACCATGGTCTTCGAAAATACCACCGACGATGGTTGTACCCATACCGTTCAACTGGGGATTATCCGCAACCCTGCCGAGAATTCTGTCATTTGCCAGCTTAATACCCACCATCAGCTTGTTGGCGTTCAGTGAAAAACCGATATCATACTTGTATGGCCAGGTAATGTCGCCATCGTGGCTGACCCGGGAAAGGAACGCGGAAATCTGTTCAATGGCAAGGCCGGAAGCAACTTCACCCGCTGCATGCCCGCCCATACCGTCCGCGACCAGGACAAAACCCATGTCGGGACTGACCAGGAACGCATCTTCGTTGTGATTCCGCTTCATTCCAACATCCGTGGCGCCAAAATACCTGTAGCCCATAATTCTCACTTTCTACCGAACAACCTGGAGAGCAACCCCTTGGGGGCATCCTCTTTCCGTTTGATTCCCATGGCTGCCAGTCCGTCAATTGCTTCCTGGCATCCCCCATCCAACTTCAAGGCCTTTTCAAAATACTTGATTGCACGTGTCTTCATGCCCGATTCCAGATAAACCTGCCCGATGGACGCTTTGTACACCGCAGAAAACGGATCCAGGGCGCTGGCACGCTCCAGGTTTTCCACAGCGGTCCGCTTCTTGCCCGGCAACTTGGACTGGGCAATCCCCAGGTAATACAGGAACCGGGCATTGTCCCTGTCCATGTGGGCAGCTTTTCTGAAGAACTCCTCGGCCATACGAATATCTTCCTTTGTATTCATCTGGTAAAGCCCGTTCTTGAAGAACTGCATGGCCTGTGCCTTGGTGTCCTCATGGCTGCTGATCTCGCTGTCATCCTCCAGTGTCCGGTTGTAGGCAGCGCGTTTACCCTCGTCTTTCAACACGTTAAATGCTGATGTAATTTCGGCGAACTTCTTTTCTGCCTTTTCTTTTTCGTCCGGTGAGGAATATCGATCAGGATGGTATTGTTTGATCAACCTGCGGAAGGAATTGGCAATCTCATCATGAGACGCGTCCTTGCTTACTTGCAACAGGTCGTAGTAATTCACTATTCACCTCATTTAACTAATTACATTATAGTAAACCACTTTCGCTTGTAAAGACTTTCGTCAATGTTTTTTACGGGACTGCAAAATCCGCTTGGCTGAACGGCGCAAAAATTCCGATAATGTCCGGTCCTTGACCATGAATTGCAGGTCACGATCGGTCATCCGGTTCAGCAGGGTCATGGAGATGTCCTGGGGGACCTTGGGATTCTTTACCAGGTTGGCAACAATCTTATATTTTTTCAAAAATTTACGGTTCTTTCCAATCGCCCGGAGCACATCCCGGTGCACGTTTCGCAGGGCCGAGATCATCTCAACTTCCGGCTCGGTCAACTTCGGGCTCTCTATAACGGACAGGGCAACCGTCCGGTTGGAGTCCCGGATCAGGATGGATCGCATTTCCTTATCACCTTTCAACGCACACTGGATTTTTTCTGCCACCTTCAATTTCAATAGTTTCTGGTAGGTGTTGAGATCCATGTCCGCTTCCATTTCGATGCCGGACGTTTGATTCAACACCGTTGGATCCTCTGAAGCCAGCAACTCGGCCACGGCCGGGTCAACAACCGTGTCAACCGCATCTGCCGGTGGCACTTCGGCTTCATCTGCCTCTTCCGACGCCAGACCTTCCTCGGCCCAGGCGCCAACCGTCAGTTTTCTGTCTTCCAGCAGTCCGTAATCACTATATTCTTCCAGCCGACGTTTCTGCGCCGCGGAAAGGGTTTCATTGGCTTTCAGCTCATCCAACAGCTCATGATGCTTCTGCAGCAATTGATGGTTGTTGATCATGAACTCAGTCAGGATTGCGACCGGAAGACTGGCGGCCCGTTTCAATATGCCAACAGGACAGACGCCATTTTTTACGATATCCATCAGGTAAACGTCCCCGTGGCTGACCAACCCCCGGGAACTCAAGTCAAAGTAGAAGCCAAGTGTAGACGGATCCTCCACGTGCCGGAGAAAATCGGACACGGTATCCGGAACCAGTTGCGAAAATGACGCCACAACTGCCGCCTGAACACCCTCGTCTCCCCGTTCATGGACCAGTGGGAAAATATCCAGCAGTTCTTCCACCGGTAACGGAAAGGTCATCGCGGCAATGGAACCCAATGCCTCCGCCGGTATTTCGCCGGCCCGTAACCGTTCCTTGATGGAACTCATGGAGCAACATCCATTGCTGGCGGTTCCAGCCGATAGTCACGCAATACCCGGCGATCGGTGGGCAATGGCTGGACAGCGCCATTGACCGTGAGGGTCACCGCCTGGACATTCCCCAGCGTCAGGAAAACAGGATTGCCGCAACTGACCGCATAAACCTCACCCGGCTCCAGCATGAAATCCATCTCCCGGTCCGGACACTTGAGATACACCCAGCACCGTTCGGTAACCTGGAACCGGAGACTCAACGCCAGTTCGTCATCCGCAGCCGAAAGTTCATCCGGGATCAGCATACCCTGGTCAAGCGCTCCAGGGGATTCTGGCTCTGTCGCTGCCGCCATGTCCCCGACATCCAGTTTCTCCTGCGCAATGCCCGCAGGCTCCGGTTCCTGTTCAGAATCGTCCCCGGCAACAGGGGGTGCAACAGGCTCCTGCGCCGTCTGTACGTTGGCAGGCACCGCATCATTGGCAGCATCCGTACGTGAAGAAAACCAGCCCTGCTGTACAGACACGATCCCGGCGATGATCAGGATCACCACAACCGTCAGGAGCACGCCCCGTGAACCGCTCTCCGGTTCAACGGACACAGGAGCCGGCTCCGTTTCCGATTCCTGTTCCAGTTCAGCCAGAAATGGCGCGGGGTCCAGTTTCACCTCATCACAATACTGGCGGATAAAGTTCCGGGCAAAAATGCCTTCCGGCAACGCGTCAAACGCACCATCTTCCATTTTTTCCAACAGGCGGATGCCGATCTTGGTGGACTGTTCAATGTCCCGCAGTGTCAGGCCCAGTTCTTCGCGGCGCGCTCTCAGTCGATTTCCTAATTCCTGCATAACAGCCGTCTTTCCTTTGATATTCGCTTTCAGCATAATGGATTCCTGATGGTTGTTCAAGACAATTCGAAGACCCCCGAACGCACATAAAAACGGGGCGCGGAAAATCCGCGCCCCCAGACTCGCTCAGACTGATTGATCAGTATGAGAATTTCAGTTTCCAGTTGTCCAATGTACCGGTGTCATAGCCGGCATTGTCCGTCACCTTCAACTGCCAGTTGCCATTAATCGCAACACCGCCCGTCGCATCAACCGTCCACGTCTTATTGATGTCATTGGCGGAACCGCCTTCCCGATCACTCAACACCACCGAAGATCCGCCGGGGGTGTACAGTGTCACCACCAGGTCACCGATATAGGTGTGGGTGATATTCACGGTAACATCGAACGATGTCACCGTTGCGGAAGCCGGCACGCTGATCGTGCTGGTGATGCCGGTACTGTTGTTATCCGGAATGGAGATGGGTGTATCCGCGCTGGCAAACTCATAGCTGGCGGAGTTGTAGGTCGCTTCCACGGTAATGGACCAGTTGTCAATGGTACCCGTGTCGCGGCGCGCCGAGTCAACAGCCTTCAGCGTCCAGGTCCCCACAGCATCCTGGCCGTTGAAAGCCGTTACCGTGTAGGTTTCGTTGATATTGTTGGCGGAGCCACCGGCATTGTCGTGAAGCATCACGGTGGTACCGGACGGAGAGGTCAAGGTCACTTCCAAATCGCCGATATAGGTATGGGTAATGTCCACGGAAACCTGGAAGCTCAGGATACCATAGCCGTCCGTCACGTTAAGCGTGGATGTCACGCCGGCACTGCTGTTGTCCGGGATGGACTTGGGCACATCGCCGGAGCTGAAGGTTCTGGTATCCACCTGGCCGTCCGAATTCACCGTCACCGTCACATCCTGGTTCACCGTACCACCGTCACCGGTTGCGGTCAGGGTGTAGGAGGTGGTGGATGACGGGCTCACCGTCATGCTGCCGTCCACCGCTACAGAACTGCCGTTGATGGTGCAGCTGGTGGCATTGGTGGTGGTCCAGGTCAAGGTCGCGCTCTGCCCCTGATCAATGGTGGCCGGAGACGCGCTGAACGTATCAATGGTCGGTGCCGGAACGACCGCATTCACGGTTACCGTCACATTCTGGCTCACTGTGCCGCCGTCACCGGTGGCGGTCAGGGTATAGGTGGTGGTAACCGTCGGACTCACCGAGGTGCTGCCGTCTACTGCAACCGCGCTGCCGTTAATCGTACAGCTGGTGGCATTGGTGGTGGCCCAGCTCAGCGTTGCGCTCTGGCCTTCATCAATGGTGGCCGGGGACGCGCTGAAGCTGTCAATGGTCGGCGGCGGGGTCACTTCGTTCACCGTCACCGTCACGTTCTGGCTCACCGTACCGCCGTCACCGGTGGCGGTCAGGGTGTAGGTGGTAGTCGATGTCGGGCTCACCGTGGTGCTGCCGTCCACCGCAACCGCGCTGCCGTTAATCGTACAACTGGTGGCATTGGTGGTGGCCCAGCTCAGCGTTGCGCTCTGGCCTTCATCAATGGTGGCCGGGGACGCGCTGAAGCTGTCAATGGTCGGCGGCGGGGTCACTTCGTTCACCGTCACCGTCACGTTCTGGCTCACCGTACCGCCGTCACCGGTGGCGGTCAGGGTGTAGGTGGTAGTCGATGTCGGGCTCACCGTGGTGCTGCCGTCCACCGCAACCGCGCTGCCGTTGATGGTGCAGCTGGTGGCATTGGTGGTGGTCCAGCTCAGCGTCGCGCTCTGGCCTTCATCAATCGTGGAAGGGGACGCGCCGAAGCTGTCAATGGTCGGTGCCGGCACAGAACCGGAAGATGTAATGGATACATCGTCCACGTACCAGCCCGTACTGGACACGGAGCTGTCGCAGGCCAGCCGGAACCGGACCAGAACGATATTACCTACATAATCCGTGAGATCGGCAGATACTTCGGTCATGGTACCCAGCGTACCGCCGGTCCAGGCACTGCGGCCGGAAATCGGGGAAGAATACTGGGTGGAAATGGTGCCGGTGTAACCGCCGGTGGTGATTTTGCTGCCCAGATCGGTCCAGCTGCCACCATCATTGGTCGAGATTTCGATTACACAGCCGTCATAGTTGGATTCCATCTTGTAGGTATGATAGAAGCTCAACGTGGCAACGGACGCGCCCCGGAAATCAATCTGATAGGTGGCAATGCTATCGTCCTTGATTGATGCCTCATCCGCACTGAACAGGGCATAACCGCCCGAACGGGCATAGCTGGTTGCCGTAATGGCCCACGGGGAAGAGCCTGCAGGCGACTTGGTCCACTTACTGTCACCGCTTTCCATATCATCCGCGAAACTGGTGGGCATCACCGGTTCTTCTTCCGTCGTGAAAGACAGGATGGAACCAGTGGAGGTGTTGCCCGACGTATCGGCAGACTGGACGCGATAATAATAAGTTGTTTCCGCTGAAAGACCGGTCAGTTCCACGGAATGGGAAATCGCATAACCGGAAACCGTTTCGCTGGAACCCAGGGACGTGGTGGTGCCATAGTTCACAACAGACGTCGCGGTTTCATCCGTGGTCCAGGTGATGGTTGCGGAATCATAAGACGGGTTGGCACCGACGCCACTGATCACCGGCGGCGTGGTGTCCGGATCCACTGTTCCGAATCCGCCATGGGCGACCAGCGCATACGGCTGGGGACCCTGAGGGACATTGTAACCATTCACGTAGACCGTGTAGGTACCCGCTGCAGGGGTACTGATATCCACGGTTTCCACGTTATTGGTATGGTCCGCACTGGTTCTGCGGTTGGGATAATAGGTTGTTCCGCCGGGACCTTCCACCCTCAGGTCCAGGTCATTCACCAGCTGAACGCTGGAAGAGGTGGACGCCGGATAATCGGTCCATGCCAGCGTCACGTGGAACGGGACGCTGCTGTCCGAAACGGAATAGGTATAGGTCCGGGTAGTACCCGTGCTGATACCCGTTGTGTTATCCACGTACTGCATCGCGTTGGGCGCCACCGGCTTGACCGCGGTGCCCAGGTCCACGCGGCCCCATCCTTCCACATTGTTGGGACGGACGGTGGAGATTTCCTGGCCGGTGCCGGTTCCATACTGGCCCGGATAAATGTCATACGCCGCATTCATCAGCGTGGCTTTCACCAGGGCTGCGGAGGGCGCAATGCCTTCCTGCTGAATGAAATATTCCCGGACCAGCACGGCACCGCCTGCGGTCAGGGGGTTGGACATGGACGTACCGCCCATGTATACATAGTAATCATCGTAAACGCCCCAGCCGGTCCCGGCCGCGGAATCCTGGGAACGAACCGAAATGATCATGGTCCCCGGTGCAGACACATCGGGCTTGATGCGGCCGTCGTTTGTGGGGCCGCGACTGGAGAACGCCGCCATTCCGTTCCGGTTGTCGGACAACGGATCATCCTTCACCGGGTTGGTGGGATAATCGGTGGACCATGCCGCACCCCAGGTGGTGCTGGTGGCGTTGATATCACTTTCGGTAGCACCGACCGTGATGCAGTTCTTGGCCGTGGCAGGAGAACCGATGGAATCCAGGTCCACCACGCCATCCCGGTTACCGTCGGTACCTTCGTTACCGGCGGACACGGTGATCACCATGTCCCGGTTGTCCCAGACAAACTGGTCCAGCTGCTGGGAAGACGAATCATAACTACCGGCAACAGCCGCGCCCCAGGAGTTGGAGTGGATACGTGCGCCGTCATCATATGCCTGCTGGAACAGGTCATTGAGATCGCTGGGCAGACCACCCAGCCCGCCGCGGGAATCCAGAACGGACTGCATCACCAGGCGTGCCTGGTAGGCGTTGCCCCGGAACTGGCCGGAAGAACGGGCACCATTGCCCAGAACCGAACCGGCGGTATGGGTGCCATGACCGTTGTCATCGCTCCAGTCACCGGTACGGCCCAATGCATAAGCGGCAACAATTTTGTCATTGGTACCATTGCTGTCTGCATCATTATAAAAGTCTGCGTGGATACTGGATACGCTACCCACATCCAGGCCCGTGTCACAAACCGCCGCCACCTGGGACGCACCGGTGTGACCGGCATTCCAGACGGGCGTGACGTTCATGATATCGTGGGAAACCTGGTTCTTGATTTCATCTTTCCGGGAATACACTGCCACATCAGGCATCTCAGCCGAATACAGCTTGGGTTCCACATACGGTTCAACCCATTTCACGCCCGGCATGGATGCCAGCACCGGCAACATTTTCGTGGACACGGTTGTCACAAATACCGTCTGCCACTTGCTGCGGCCGATACGGTCCAGTCCGCACCCGGCATCCGCAAGGGTGAACCGGCATCCCATTTCATCGGCAAATGGATACAGCACGATGCGTACCCGAACCCGGTCTGATTTGATCTTCTGCAGCGACCGGTCCACGCGGTAGGCAGGCTGATACACGCCCTTCCACTGGATTGCGGGGTCATTCAATGCGGCAATTCGGTGGCCGGTTCCCCAGACAACGTACGCGTTGTCCGGCACATAGTCCGCCACCAACAACCCGGCACTTTCGAGCATTGAACGGGTTTCCAGTGTAATCGGTCCGTTGAACTGGACCAGGTACAGGCGCTGTTCACCGGGCTCAAACGCCTCGACAAACAGGTTGTCTGCGGCCGCTTTCGGCGCGGCTTTTACAGACGTGTCAATGGCTCCGTACTTCAGGTGCAACACGGGACTGCCGGCAAGCACCGGAAGACACAACACCAACGACAAGACGGCACGGAAGACGAACTTCATGCAAACCCCCAAGGCTTGTAGATTGAAAAACGACTCGTGTGGTATTCAGAGCAGAGAATTCAAACGCTCAAACCGACAGCCATAGATCTATCCTGCGCCGGGAACACAGAGAACATCATCCCCCACCCGGCAATGCACCGCCAAGTATCATTGCCAAATAATGAAGTTCCCCCACATACCGGGTACATGTTTTGTTCCGCGCTCGGATAATTCGGTATTGAGGCTCATCCCACCAAAAAGCCATTTTCCTGAAGACTGAAGACAGACTAGCACAGCAAATCCATACCGCGCAAAACAAATTTGATATTTTTTAATTTTTTCTCTTCTCATTATATTTAATAATAATACATTTTAGAATTCATAAAGTATTCTGGCGGTAAAATCCGGCGTTGTTTGTTCAAATCGGGGAAAATCCGGTTCCATATTGAAACGACAATCCGTAACTCACTGATAATGCAAGATTCTTTATTTTTCTTGTTTATTTTCTATTACTTAGAAACCGCCCCATTTCTGGTGCATATCGACAGATCGACGGCCTGTACAGAGGGTCAAACGCAATTCACAAGGTTTTTCACAGCATTTTCCACAGATTTTGTTAATTCTTTCATCGCCACCCCGCAAATGGCATGAACCACAGCCGGATCCGGGTCGGTTTCAACCGTATCGGCCACAATTTTGAGGCAGAAGAAGGGAATGTTCAACCGCTGGAGCGCCGCTGCCTGGTGATACGCTTCCATGTCGACCAGGTCTGCATCCAGGGTCTCCTTTTCCGCCCTGGTCAATACCGGCTGATCCACCGTACACAACGTCAACAGACCTTCACCATGCAGGTTGATCTCCGGGGCATCCTGAAATTTCAACCTCGTGGGCATCACCGCCATGCCCATTTTCAGGCTCCTGGATACGCCGCCGCAGACACCCGCGTTCAGTACCAGCACGGTCCCATGTTCAATGTGATCACGGATGGATTGACAGCCCTCACCGGTAACGACAATCCGGACACACCCCGCCTGCTCCCGCTCACGCAGGAAAGCGGAGCCCCGTACAGATCGGGCCTCGGCCGGATGTGCACACGTGATCAGAATATGTCGATCTCGGATTTGAGACTCCGGGTCATCAGTTCCACAACACCGGCCGCAGGGGCCTTACCTTCATAGATGATTTCATGGACTTTCTCAGAAATGGGCATTTCAATACCGGTCTTTGTTACCAGCTGCTTCACCGAAATGGCCGTCTTGACCCCTTCTGCCACCATTTTCATGGATCCGGTGATTTCCCCGATGGAACGGCCCTTACCCAGTTCGCGACCCACCGAGAGATTCCGGGAGAGTCCGCCGGTGCAGGTCAAGACCAGGTCACCCATACCGGCCAGGCCGGAAAAGGTGGTGGGCTCCGCACCCAGTACCATGCCCATGCGCATCATTTCCACCAACCCCCGGGTAATCAGTGCGGCCCGGGTGTTCATGCCATAATCCAGGCCGTCAATCATGCCCGATGCCAGGGCGATGACGTTCTTCAACGCACCGCAGAATTCCACCCCCACCCGGTCCGTGTTGCGGTAGGTCCGCATATAGTTGCAGGCCATGGCATGCTGCACCTCTTTTGCCACATCTTCGTCCCGGAAAGAAACGGTAACCGCCGTTGGAATCCGGTTGGCCACTTCCTTCGCAAAACTGGGTCCGGAAATCACACCCACGTGTTCCACACCCACCGGTACCAGGAACTCTTCCAGAATCTCGGTCACCCGTTTCAGGGTGTTGTTCTCGATCCCTTTGGACGCCGACAGAAACACCATGCCCGGTTTCACGTGGGGAACCATCTGTGGCATCAGCGAGCGGTACACCTGGGTGGGCACCACGGTAACCACCAGCTCCGCCGCTTCCAGGCAAGCGGCCATGGAATGGTGGGGCACCAGGTTGTCCGGAAACGGAAATCCCGGCAGATAGATCGTATTTTCGCGCTTGTCCAGGATATCCTGAGAGCCATCCTCTTCGTACACCCACATCCGCACATCATGTCCCACATCCGCCATCAATAACGCCAGCGCTGTCCCCCAGCTGCCGGCTCCGATTACAGCAATCTTCATAATCAGCTCCCCTTCTTGAAAACGCTCCGGTTCATGGTGTGACGATTGGATCCCCACCCAGTTTAAAAACATGAAGTGAATTGTAATAGGCCCTGTCCGGTCGCAATTCACTTTGCATCAGTCGAACTTCATCTATTATAAACCGTTCTGCTTGCGCCAGCGGCCGGGACAACAGGCGACCGGGTTGTTTGGGGCGTTGCAGGGTAATATGTGCCTTGAAATTCCGCCGGTCGGGTTCAAATCCGAATGTCCGGGCATGCGCCTCCACCCGTTCGGCCAGGTGCCGGAGATCATGGTCGGGCATCACCCGTGCCACCACCACACGCGGATTGTCCGGTTTCCCGAACGTCTGGATCCCGCTCACCGCGCTTTCAAAGGGTTTCACCCCACCGATTACCGGTATCAACCCGCTGACCAGTTCCGGAACCCGATCTGACGAACACGAACCGTAAAACCGGAGGGTCAGGTGCAAAGCATCCGGATGAACCAGGCCCCGCCGACCAAATACATCAGCCGACTCCTGCCGGAGTGCTTCCAGCAACGGCATGATTTCCGTTGGTACCGGAACGGCCAGGAACAGTCGCATGTCCGACATCAGTTCACCTCCCGGCTCTGTTGTAGAAAAGTCCGCCGCAACAGGTCCAGGGAACGGGTCGCCGCCTGCAACCGCACCATTTCCCGTGTTCCTTTGAATTGATGCCGACGGACCACCGTTCCGGTCTCAGATGATGCAGCCAGATAAACCAGACCCACCGGCTTGTCACCGTCCGAATCCGGTCCGGCAATACCCGTGATGCCCACACCAAACGTCGCATCCAGCCGATGCCGGGCACCCTGCGCCATTTCAGCAGCCACCTGGCCGGAAACGGCGCCATGGTTTTCAATCAACCGGGCGGGCACACCCAGAACGGCCCGCTTAACGTGGTTAGCATAAGCAACAACGCCACCCACGAAAGCGTCTGAACTGCCGGGTTCATCCGTTAACAGTTTGCCCACCAGCCCCCCGGTACAGGATTCCGCCACCGCCAATGTTGATCCCGTTTGCCGCAGGCGTTCCAGCAAATTTCCCTCGATGAACTGGTCCCCATCCCCATACCAGGCAAGGGGAAACACCCCCCGGACACGTGCGGCATACGCATTCACCGCTTCATCATCCCGTCCGGAAAGGATAACCTGTACCCGTCGCATATTGGCCAGGATGGTATAGTCCATCCCCGCCCCTTCAAAATCCATATCGGCCAACCGATGGTCCACCACGGATTCCGGAATACCGCAGAGATTGATACACACGGTATGCCGTGTGGTCCCCGGTCCCAGTTTCCCCAGCCGGTCCATCAGGAAGTTATCCACCATGTAGGTCATCTCGCGCGGAACACCCGGCAGCATCACCAGGTACCGGCCATTTTCCAGTTCGACAAACCCGCCCGGGGCCGCACCGGGGCCATTGGCAATCGGTTCACCCCCAGCCAGAACATACGCCTGGGAACGGTTGTTTTCCAGGAACGCAGTCCCACGGTCCCGGTATCGTTCCTCGAGAAATGCCAGCACCTGGTGGTTCAATTCAAGGGGACGGCCGGTCACCGCAGATGCGGCCTCACGGGTGTTGTCGTCCCGGGTCGGGCCCAGTCCACCGGTGGTGATCACCAGCTCCGCCCGTGAGAGAGCGCCCGCCATGGCTGTTTCCAGGTGATGGCGGTCATCGCCCACAACGGTTTTGCCGGTCACATCAATACCCAACTGCGCCAGCCGGCGTGTCAGGTAGAGCGAGTTGGTGTCCAGCTTGTCAGCACCCAGCAACTCGGACCCGATGGCAATGATTTCCGCCCGCATGTCACCTTCCTCATCTATTGGAGCAATGCGATATCTTTCCGGTATGTGATTCCTTCAAATTCTATCTGTTGCAATGCATCATACGCCGCGGCACGAGCCGAATCAATGTCCGCCCCCATGCCGGTTACCGCCAGCACACGGCCCCCGGATGTTTTCAATGAACCATCCGAAACCGTTGTACCCGCATGAAACAGGGTGGTCCCCGCAGGCATACTGCCGGGGATTGTGATGGATATGTTCTTGTGATACGAGCCCGGATATCCCTCGGACGCCGCCACCACCGCAACCGCCGTATCCGGAATGACCGACACGTCCGATTCCAGTCGTCCCATGGCCGTTTCCATCAGCACCGGAACCAGGTCGGAATCCAACCGGGGCAGCAGCACCTGTGTTTCGGGATCACCGAAGCGAACGTTGAATTCCAGCACCCGGGGGCCGTCATCGCCGATCATGAGACCAAAGAAAACCACCCCCCGGAAAGCGATTTTATCCATTGCCAGTCCATCCATGAAGGGTTCAATAATCTGTTCCCGGATCTCCGCGTCCAGCACCTCGTCCAGTCCCGGCGCGGGCGATACCGCACCCATACCGCCGGTATTGGGTCCCTTGTCACCGTCATAAATCTTCTTGTGGTCCCGGGCGGCAGGCAGCATCCGGTACTCGGTACCGTCGGTGATCATGTGAACCGACGCTTCAAAACCCGTCAGGAATTCTTCCATGACAATAGACGCGCCCGCCACGCCGAATGCCTGCTGTTCCATCACCACGGAGATTGCATCCATGGCCTGCTCCCGGGTTTCACAGATCAACACCCCTTTGCCGGCTGCCAGTCCGTCTGCTTTCACCACAACCGGAACCGGCATGTCACCGGATTCCAGTGCACCCATGGCTTCTTTTGCATCGGTAAACACGCGAAAGGCCGCTGTGGGGATCCCGTGCCGGTCCATGAAATCCTTGGCAAATACCTTGGAACCCTCCAGGATTGCACCATCCGTACCCGGACCGAATACCGCGAGACCGGCCGACCGGAAACGGTCCGCCAGTCCATCTACCAATGGCTGTTCCGGACCCACCACCGTCAAAGCAATCCCTTCCTTGCGGGCCAGATCCAGCAAACCGTCGATATCGGACACAGCGATGTCCACGTTGGTGCCCACCTGGGCCGTGCCCGGATTGCCCGGCGCACAAATCACTTCCTGGACCATGGGAGAACGGGATATCTTCCAGGCCAGCGCATGCTCCCGTCCACCGCTGCCCACAACCAGAACTTTCATGGAAAAACTCCTTACAGGTACAACTTCAGTTGGTCATTCCATTGAACATCATTCGGGGAGAAAAAACAAGGCAGCCGGTCGGGGCAGAGCCGGTCAATCGGCGGGGTCCGGATCCTCCTCCGGCTCATGGCGGCCCATGAGAATGTCGGCAATATCGATGATGGCAAAATAATTCAGAATCGCGGCGACCAGCAGGAAGGAGGTCCCGAATTCAAATGTGAATGTCTTGACGGCACCCTGGGCATAGGGTGTCAGGGCCAGGATGATATAGAGCGGACCCATGCCCAGCTCAACCAGCGACCCCCATTTGAACAGGATATTGGTATCGGCCGGTGTATACACCGCCCCATGGAGCAGAATCCCATAGACAAACATGAACAGGACGATTCCACCCAGGAAACAGGCTTTTTTCCGCTGGCCCAGGAGGAAATGGCCCAGACCCGGAAACAGCCAGGCAAGAATCATGTAACGGACAACAGTTTTGCGATCTGGTTCAGTCATGTTTAATCAGATACTTGATATCGGCACCGGCATATTCACCGTGCTCGCCTTCAATAACCAGGGTAAAGGTACCTTCTGGCAGTTCGGGAATGGAAAACGCCGTTTCCATTACGCCCGACGCATCGGTATAGCCCTCGTGGACCAGGGCCGGTGCCTGCTGCATGCTGATAATCTGCACCGTCACCTTCACGCGCTGAATCGGGTCTTCTTCTTCCTTGGACAGGGCGGTCACTTTCAAATGCACCTTGGCTCCGGAAATAAACTCCTGCCCTTCATTTTCAAGCACCAGGATCATTTCTTCCTTGGGCGCACTGTCGTTCAGATAAGCCAGCACCACTTCGTCCAGGGTTTTCCGGGACAGGGAATCTTCCAGCGCCTCATCCCCATCGTCATACTTACCGGTCTTGATGTCCCGCACCACCCGCCGGTGCTGCTCTTCCATCAGCTGGGTGACCAGCTCTTCATCATATCCGTCGGAAATTTTTTCAGCATAATCAAAACGGAGGGAGTCCAGTATCTGGCCACCGACATAGATGAGGGTTTCAATCTTGGGATTACCCTGCCCCTTGTCTTCGGTCTGAATGTGAAAAACCTTACCGCCATGTTTTACATCGGTGTTGAAGCCCGTAATCATGGTCACCCCATATCCAGCATATTCTCGACAAATTATACACAAATGAACGTTGGGAGTAAAGATTGTGCAATGACGTACCGGGTCAACGCCATCATCCGTCAAATAAACGACATGTGACAGACCGGGATTGTCCGAAGTACGCACGCCGACTAAAATGGATCTGGATATCAGAAGAGGTGGTCATGACGGAAATTTCCATTCTCCTGCCGCTGAGAAATGAGCAGCCCTACCTGGAAACGGCCCTGGTCTCCATTGCCGGACAGGCAGGGCTTGCGGATCCCGTCGAAGTGATTGTCATTGATGACGGTTCCACCGATGGAACCCCGGGTGTCCTGGGACAATGGCAGTCAAAGCTGCCCATTCGTATCATCCGGTTTGACCGTCCCCGTGGGATTGTTGCAGCACTGAACAACGGACTGGAACTTGCGACAGGCCGGTTCATTGCCCGGATGGACGGAGATGACATCATGGAACCGGGGCGACTGGCCGCACAACTGGCATTCATGCGGGCGCATCCGGACATCCACATCTGTGGTTGCCGGGTCCGGTGCTTCAACCCGGATGCACCGATCACCAACGGGGTCCGCCGGTTCGAAAACTGGTCCAACCGGCTGTTGACCCATGAAGACATGGTGGCTGACCTGTACCTGGACTGCCCCCTGGTACATCCTTCCTGGTTTGTGCGACGGGAATTGTATCAGCGGTTGGGCGGTTACCGGGACACCGGTGGTGCCGAGGATTATGACTTCTTTTTCCGCACCGTTTACGGCGGGTACCGGGCAGCCAAACTGCCTGAAACACTGCTATCCTGGCGGGACCACGAAAACCGGGAGACCCGGACCAACCGTTCCCTGACCAAAACCCGGCTGTTCGCCCAGAAGGCCCGCTTTTTCCGTCAGCATGAACAACTGGCCAAAAACCCGCTGATGGTGTTTGGTGTTGGCCGGTTCGGCAAAGCCCTGGCCGATGCCCTGCTGAAGGAAAACCTGGATCTCCGGGGATTCGTGGACCCGTATGACCGGTATACGCGGTCCACCGTTCGGAACCTGCCCGTGCTGTCCCTGGCCGATCCGGTCCCGCCGGAAACTGCCCTGATCAACGCCTATCCGGTATCGGGAAACGCACCGGCACATGTCACCCGATACCTGGAACGCCGGATCTGCCTGAACTGGGTTCTGTAACACCGGTCACACCACCCCGATTGGCTATTGGACAACCGGACCGATGCGGTATAATGATCATGAAGCTACGGTATTTACAGGGGGAACTGATGAAACGCACTGCATTTTTTGCCGCCTTTTTGCTGTTAATCGTCGTTTCGAGCTGTCGCCAGCCACCGGAACCCATGCCGGATCCGGTACAGACGTCCCAACAGCCCACTGAACTGGATACTGCCGAATCGGTAACCGAAAGTGCACTGGACAACCAGATCATCGACGAATCCGCACTGGCCGATGATGGATTCACCGCCATGACAGTGGACGAACTGAACCGGGAAAACATCCTGGACGACATCTACTTCGAGTTTGACAAGTCCCGGCTGACACCGGAAACCCGGGCCAAACTCAAGGCACACGCCGAATGGCTGATGGAACACCCCACGGTGAAAATCATTATCGAAGGCCACTGTGATGAACGGGGAACCAGCCAGTACAACATGGCACTGGGCGACCGCCGCGCATTCAGCGTAAAAAATTATTTCGTGTCGCTGGGAATCGAAGTGGACCGGATGCACACCATTTCCTACGGAGAAAATGTACCGAAGGTGGAAGGCAGCAGTGAATGGGCCTGGTCCCAGAACCGCCGCGCCCACTTTGTGATCCAGTCCAAGTAAACGCACGACCGACTTGAGACATCAAAAGGAGTAACCATGTGGAAACAACTGGCGGCCGTGATGCTGATCGGTATCACGTTTGGCTGCGTTGAACAGGGCACCATCACCCAGGACATCACCGACATCAAGAGCCAGATCTGGCGGATCCAGAAGGATCAGGCCGAACAGCTGGAAGCCGTTCGCTCGCTGGAAGCCGGATTGACCAATACCGATGAATCCAGTGAGGCTGACCTGCTGGCCACGCTGGAAGAAATCAATGGAAACATCGGCATCCTGTTCGAACGGGTCCGGGATTTGAACCAGAAAATGACATTCATCCTCAGCCGGATGGCCAACAACGGCGGCCCGGCCGTAATTTCGGGAGAATCGGACACCGCGAACAATTCGGAAACAACCGAAACCGTCAGCCGGTTGCCCGGCGCCTCCCCGGACGCCCTGTTCTCAACGGCCTATACCGACTATGTCAAGGGCAACTATGAAATTGCCGCCCTGGGATTCCGTGACTATGTATCCAATTACAAGGAATCGGACAAGGCAGACAACGCCCTGTACTGGCTGGGACTGTGCTACTACGAACAGGAAAAATACCGGGACGCCATCCGTGAGTTTGAACGGGTCATCCATGACTACGAGGATAGTGATGTACTGGCCCCGTCCATGCTGCGCAAGGGCCTGTCCCTGTTCGAAATGAACTCACCGGCGGTGGGCGTACTGGAACTCCAGGACCTGATCAAGAAGTTCCCCCTCTCTCAGGAAGCCCGGATTGCCCGGAAAAAACTGGACGAACTGCAGATCAAGTATCAATGACACCATTTTGCGTTGACGCCCCCGTCCGGGCCGACCTGGCCGGGGGCACGCTGGATATCTGGCCGCTTTCGGCAATGGTGCCGGGGGCGGCCACATTTAACTGTACCCTGTCAGGCGGGGTGCGGTTGACATTCGTGCCGAAGCCGGGGGACACCCGGCTCACCAACCGGGCCACCGGCATCACCGAACCCATGCCAACCAACCATCCGGACCTGCACATCCTGGCCGAACCCATCCGTCGCATGGCACCGGAACTGGCAACCGGATGGGACATCATCCTGGAAACCGACATTCCCCGGGGATCCGGCCTGGGTACCTCCTCGGTGATCCTGACCGCCATGCTGTCCGGCATCCACCATATCCGCAACGAAACCGTTGACCGGCACCGGCTGGTGCAGACCGCCGCGGACATCGAGGCCCGGATCATCACCGTGCCCACCGGCATCCAGGACTACATCGCGCCCCTGTTCGGGGGCATTTCCGAAATCACCTTCCCCCCCGGCAGGTTCCAGGTAAACAGCCATCCGGTACCGGAAGCGTTGACCGAACAAGCCCTGCTGATCTTCACCGGCATCCATCATTTTTCCGGGGCACCCAACTGGGAAGTGCTGAAACTCATGGTGGAGCAGCCCGGCTATCGTTCGGTGCTGAACGACCTGGTGGCCGTAACACAAGCCGTAAGAAACGCATTGGTAGCAGCCGACATGGACGCATTGGGGTCCGCCATGCGCGAAGACTATGAAATCCGAAAACAACTGCCGGTAAAGCTCGTTCCCCACTGCCCGGACCTGTTCCGGCTGCTGGAAAACAACCCCGACCTTTCGGGTTTTCGCATGTGCGGCGCTGCCGGCGGGGGCTGTATCCTGGCATTGACCCGGCCCGGCAGGAAAGACACCGTTGCCCGGGACATCCACACCGGCGGCTACCGGATCCTGGACCTGGTGCCCGCAGACAGGAGACTGACCATTGATACCCCGTGAAGCCTATACCGTCAGCCAGGTCAACCGGCTGATCAAGCTGCAGTTGGAAGTTCCCCAACTGACCCGGATATGGGTCATCGGGGAAATCACCGACCTGACCACCTCGCGCGCCGGCCACACCTATTTTTCGCTGAAAGATCCGGACGGCAATCTGCTGTCCTGCACCCTGTTTGCCGGCCCCGCAAAAAGCATCACATTCCGTATGGAAAACGGCCAGAAAGTATATGCCATGGGCAACATCAGCCTGTATGAAAAGCGGGGCTCGGTCCAGCTTAACGTCACCCGGGCCGTTCCCGCGGGCGAAGGGGAACTGGCCCTGCAGCTGAAACAACTGAAGGAGAAGCTCCAGAAAGAAGGCCTGTTCGACCCGGAACATAAACAAACGGTGCCGGACATGCCGGCAAAGATCGGGCTCATCACCTCCCCGAGAGGAGCGGC
>CAZDKZ010000010.1:1738-4940 GCA_964506215.1 uncultured Holophagae bacterium | reverse complement strand
CTCATCACCTCCCCGAGAGGAGCGGCAATCAAGGATTTTCTGAAGATGGTGCGGGACATTCCCACCCTGTCCGTTATGCTCTACCCGGCCACCGTACAGGGAACCGAAGCCCCGCCGGTGCTCAAGAAAGCACTGGATTTTTTCAACCGGCGGACAGACATTGACGTGATTGTCATGACCCGGGGCGGCGGCAGCGAGGAAGACCTGCACTGCTTCAACGATGAAAGCCTGGCCCGGGACATTTTTGCCTGTGATAAACCGGTGCTTTCCGCCATCGGCCATGAAAAGGACACACCGGTCTGCGACCTGGTGGCCGACCTGCGCATGCCCACACCCACCGCGGCCGGACGCTACTTCCGGGAAGGATACATGGCCCGGCTGGAAACGGTGGCCGCCTGGCGGGAATCGTTGGCCGTCGCCATGGCCGGTTTCAGGGACCGGAGCCCGGAAGCGGTCCGGTTCACCATGCTCACCGGCCAGTTTCGAAACCGGCTGGAACGATTGCTACCGGACCACATCCAGGAAGTGGATCGGCTCACCGAACGGCTGACCACCGGCTCACGGAACCTGGTTCAGGACCGGGGGAACCGGTTGAATACGTTGAGCCGGGCATTGCACCCGGACACCATGGCATCCCAGCTGAGCCATCAACAGCGGCGGCTGGCATCCAGCATCAACGCACTGGCGTCCGGCATGAAAGCGGAACTGGACCGACGGGACGGCCAGTTGTCTGGCGCGGCCCGGGAGTTGAACGCAGTCAACCCATTAAGCGTACTGGAACGGGGCTATTCCGCCACCTTTACCAGGGACGGCCGCAAACTGATCCGTTCCGTGAAAAGCCTGAAGGCCGGCGACACCATCAATACCCGGTTCGTTGACGGCTTTGCCTTGAGTCATGTACTCTATATTGAAGAGAAAAAGGAGACACCATGAGTCCCATGACATTTGAAGAAAAACTGGCCCGCCTGGAAGAAATCGTCACCGCTGTCAACAGTGGCGAACTGCAGCTGGACGATGCCATGGCACGGTTCGAGGAAGGGGTCAAACTCATCCGGGAACTGAACACCAGCCTCACCGAAGCCCGGGGCCGCATCACCCAGTTCATGGAAACATTGAACCAGGAGGTCCCGCTGGATGACCCCGTCGATTCGTGAGTATCTGAAAAAACAAGCGGAATGGTTCGAAACGGAAAGCCGGAACCTGTTCCCGGCCGGTCATCCCGAAGTGGCAGTGCTGCGGGAAGCCATGGACCACTCCTTTAAGGCCGGAGGCAAACGGATCCGACCCGTCCTGGCCTTGACAGTGGCCGCCATGCTGGACATGGATGCAACAGACATCCTGCCTGCCGCGTTGGCCATTGAAATGATCCACACCTATTCCCTGATCCATGACGACCTGCCCGCCATGGATGACGATGATTTCCGCCGCGGCAAACCCACCTGTCACAAGGTGTATGGCGACGCCATGGCCATCCTGGCCGGGGACGGTCTGTTGACCGAGGCCTTCCACGTGGCCGCTGTCCACCCGGACAAACCGGAACTGGCAGCCGGAAAACTCCGGTTCATCAGGGAACTGGCGGACGCCGCCGGTATCCGGGGTATGGTCGGCGGACAGGTCATGGACATGGAACATCCGAAAAACGGAGACGAGAGTTACCTGACCCTCCTGCACAACCGGAAAACCGGTGCCATGATCCGCATTTCCTGCATGGCCCCGGTGCTGGTAGTCGGCGCACCGGAATCATTCGCAAAAGCCATCGACACCTACGCCCGGAAGATCGGGCTCCTGTTCCAGGTTACCGACGACATGCTGGATGAAACCGCTTCACTGGCAGAGCTGGGCAAAACACCGGGCAAAGACAGGGAACAGGGAAAACTCACCTACCCCGCCCTCTTCGGCCTGAACGGCGCCCGGGAGCTGGCAGACCGGCTGCAGGCGGAAGCGGAAGCCGCGTTGGCCGGCATAACGGACACGGACCGCCTCATCCAACTGGCCCGGTTCATCCGGGAACGGTCCCACTGACATGACCCAGTTGCTCACCCTGCCGGGCATTGCCATTTCCCTGGCCATGGACGCATTGGCGGTTTCCATTGCCATTGCAATCTTCCTGGGCGAAACAGACAACAGACAGGCCTTCCGCGTCTACTTCCACTTCGGGCTTTTCCAGGCCCTGTTCCCGGTACTGGGCTGGCTGCTGGGCAACACCGTTAATGAACAGCTGCTGGGCTACAACCGATACGTGGCATTGGGCCTGCTGGCTTTCGTGGGTATCCGCATGATCATGGAAGGTATCGGGGAACCGGAAAAGGTGGTCAAGGACCCGACAAAAGGACTGACCATGATACTGCTGGCTACTTCGGTGAGTATCGACGCGCTGGCCGTCGGGGTCAGCTTCTCCCTGCTGGGCCTGAGAATCATTTACCCGGCCATTCTCATCGGACTGGTCACCGGTGCGCTGTCCTATGCGGGCATCCAGTTCGGCAAACGCCTTGGGAGCCGGTTCGGCAGCCGGGTATCCATTGCCGGCGGCGTGGTACTGCTGCTCATCGGACTCAAGATTGTCTTCATGAATTGAAAGTGCCATGACCAAGTCCAAGAGGGGACAGTCAACAGGATCATGGGTGGGAAAGGAGCACGTGTGAAAATTGCAGTAGCAGGTACAGGGTATGTGGGGCTTTCAAACGCCATTCTTCTGGCGCAACACAACGAAGTCACTGCACTGGACATCATCCCGGAAAAAGTGGCGATGATTAACAGCGGAAAGTCTCCGATTCTGGATGCCGACATTGCGTCTTATCTTTCAAACCAAACCTTGAACCTGAAAGCAACGACCGATCCCGATTCCGCTTATCGAGATGCGGCATATGTGATCGTTTCCACCCCGACAAATTATGATCCGGAAAAAAACCATTTCAATACAACAACCGTTGAAACCGTCATCGCGGATGTAATCCGTATCAATCCCGATGCTGTAATTGTGATCAAGTCCACCGTGCCCGTCGGGTATACAAAAGCCGTCCGAGCAAAATACCAGAGAGAAAACATTATTTTTTCACCGGAATTTCTGCGGGAAGGGAAAGCCCTGCATGACAATCTGTATCCCTCCCGAATTGTTGTGGGAGAGCAATCGGACCGGGCCCGGATATTTGCAGATCTGATGTTACAGGGAGCCGTGAGCAAGGAAGTTCCCGTTCTATTCACA
>CAZDKZ010000010.1:0-1638 GCA_964506215.1 uncultured Holophagae bacterium | reverse complement strand
CCCCAGAACATCATGTCCGCTATCGTCGATGCCAACCGAACACGGAAAGACCACGTGGCAGAGATGATTCTGAATCGCAACCCCGGAACGGTGGGCATCTACCGGTTAACCATGAAGACGGATTCTGACAACTTCCGCCAGTCCGCCATCCAGGGTGTGATGAAGCGAATCAAGGCAAAAGGGATTGAAGTTGTTGTATTTGAACCTTCGTTGAAAGAATCAACATTTTTCCATTCACGTGTCATTCACGGCCTGGAAGAATTCAAACGGATTTCCGATATCATTGTGGCAAACCGGCTGTCGGATGAGATTGCGGACGTAATGGATAAGGTCTATACAAGGGATTTATACAGCAGGGATTGAACCAACTGACCTGAACTGTACCGGAAGCCCGGCGTTCAACCCGGTTCTTGCCGGGAAACAACGTTGCTTGCTACATTGCCCCCGTTTGTGATCCAATATGAAACGAAAACCAGTCACAAACCCGTTTTCAGCGACGCGGCAAGGCAAATGATGAAAGAAAGAGAGTTGACACACCGATGAAAGTTCTGGTTACAGGTGCAGCAGGATTCATTGGATTTCACACAGCATTGCGATTGACAGGTGATGGTCACACGGTCGTGGGGCTGGACAGTATCAATGACTACTATGATCCGGAATTGAAACATGGCAGGTTGGAACACGCCGGGATCCCCCGGAAATCGATTGCGTACAACAGCCCTGCAACGAGTATAGTCAACGCCAACTATCGATTCATTCAGCTGAACCTGGAAGACAACAACAATATTGCCAGGCTTTTTCAAAAAGAACAGTTCGATTGTGTGATCCACCTGGCAGCACAGGCCGGTGTCCGGTATTCATTGGTTGATCCACACGCTTACGTGAACAGCAATCTGGTCGGCTTTGTAAATATCCTGGAAGGATGTCGACACCATAATGTCAGACATTTGATATTTGCCAGCAGTTCTTCTGTTTATGGCCTGAATCGGAAACTTCCATTTTCCCCATCCCATAACGTGGATCATCCCATCAGCCTCTATGCAGCTACCAAGAAATCCAATGAACTGATGGCACATACATACAGTCACCTGTTCAACCTGAAGACAACAGGGCTACGGTTTTTTACAGTCTACGGTCCCTGGGGGCGACCCGACATGGCCCTGTTCCTGTTTGTGAAGGCCGCTCTGGAAGGAAAGACCATTGACGTGTTCAACAATGGGGACATGCTCCGGGACTTCACCTATATCGACGACATCGTGGAAGGGCTTGTAAGAGTAATGGAGAGACCGCCCGACTCAGACCCTGACTGGGGACCGGAAAATGGGGACATCTCCTGCTCCAGTGCACCATACAGAATCTACAACATCGGCAGCAACAATCCGGTTCAATTGATGGACTTTATCAACGCCATTGAAACAGAACTCGGTATTGAAATCTCCAAGAACCTGCTTCCGCTTCAGGCTGGTGATGTACCGGATACATACGCCGACGTCACCGACCTGGTCAACGACATGGCATATAAACCGACAACAGATATCAACACCGGAATCAGCAGATTTATCAACTGGTATCGTGACTACTATGAAATACCGCCAAAGATCAGCGGAGACTCCCGCATTTGATCCGATAACGTCATAA
>CAZDKZ010000009.1:47921-49249 GCA_964506215.1 uncultured Holophagae bacterium | reverse complement strand
GAAATGAGATCAAGTATGCGGACAAGTCGATGGGTAGCCAGGCCGTGCTCACGGTTCTGCCCGGGATCTATGACATCAAGGTGTTCGACGCCGGCACCCGGAAGGAAGCCTGGTTAAAGGATGTGGATATGACGGAACAGTCTGAATTTTCCGGGGTGATCGACGTTCAGTGACGGAATGCTGATTTCAAAATGCGGTTAACCAACCAAAAAAGCCCGCCGTTAGGCGGGCCTTGTTGTTGGAGAAGGATCGAGATTATTTCAGTTGGCCCATCAGGTCGGCCATTTCGATGGCGGCCAGGGCAGCAGACCAGCCCTTATTGCCGGACTTGGTGCCGGCACGGTCAATGGCCTGTTCCACGGTGTCCGCGGTGATCACACCAAAAATCACCGGTGTGTCCGCGTTGAGTGATACGCTGGCGATGCCCTTGGTGACTTCAGCGGATACATAGTCAAAATGCGGGGTTTCGCCCCGGATCACGGCCCCTAAGCAGATCACCGCGTCGGCGTCACCCTTGTCGCAGAGTTTTTTCGCGGCCAGCGGTACTTCGAAGCTGCCCGGTACCCACACCACCGAAATGTCATTCTCGTCGGCATGATGCCGTTTCAAACAGTCCAGTGCCCCGTCCAGCAGCCGGTTGGAAATGAAGTCGTTGAAGCGGCTGGCCACGATGGCAAACTTGCGGCCCGAAGCATTGAGTTTTCCTTCGATCGTTTTCATGATTGGGGTTCCTCCTGCAGGATCTGGTGTCCCATTTTGTCCCGTTTGGTTGTCAAATACCGGAGATTGTCCGGGTTGGGTTCCATCTCGATGGCAACCCGTTCCACTACCGAAAGTCCATATCCCTTCAGGGCAATAATCTTGGTGGGGTTGTTGGTCATGAGCTTGATTTTACGGATCCCCAAGTCATGGAGAATCTGGGCCCCGATGCCATAGTCCCGGAGGTCGGGCTTGAAGCCCAGCTTGCAGTTGGCTTCCACGGTGTCGTCTCCCCGGTCCTGGAGCGCGTAGGCCAGCATCTTGTTCTTCAACCCGATGCCGCGCCCTTCATGGGGCAGGTAGATGACGGCACCGCCATCCCGTTCGATCATCCGCAAGGCGGCGGCCAGCTGCTCGCCGCAGTCGCATCTGCGGGAGCCCAGCATGTCCCCGGTCTTACACTCGGAATGCATGCGGACCAACGTCGGCTGGTCCGGGTTGAAGTCGCCCTTGGTGATGGCCAGGTAGTCCTTGTCGTCCAAATCGCAGGCATAGTAGATCAGGTTGAAGTCGCCGTACTTGCTGGGGAAATCCACGCATGCCACCGGTTGCACCAGTTTTTCATACCG
>CAZDKZ010000009.1:20424-47821 GCA_964506215.1 uncultured Holophagae bacterium | reverse complement strand
GAAACGCAGATCAGTCCCCGGCCCACTTTGGCCATCAGGTTGACCGCTTCCGGTGTGATTTTTTCGGACGCGATGATAAAGTCTCCTTCATTTTCCCGGTCTTCATCATCCACCACGATGAGGAATTCGCCCCGGCGGAACCGCTCCAGTGCTTCCTCGATACGGATAATCATGCATGCTCCTTTGACGTGAATGCGTGCAGGTATTTGCCAATAATATCGGTTTCAATGTTCACGGTCGCACCGGTCCGGAGGTCACCCAGCGTGGTGGCTTCCAGGGTAAAGGGAATCACGGATACGGTGACCCGAATCCCGGTTTTGCGTGCAATGGTCAGGGAGATGCCGTTGATGGTGATGGACCCGTGGAGAACGGCCAGTTTCTCCCATTGGGCGGGCAGCCGCAGGGAGATCAGCCGGGTGTTGGGGCGGGGAACGATTTTGTCCACTTTTGCGGTGCAGTCCACGTGACCCTGGACCAGGTGGCCCCCCAGGCGGCCGTTGACGGGCAGCGCCCGTTCCAGGTTGATCCTTCGTCCCGGCTTGAATTCCCGGAAGGTGGTTTTCTTCAATGTTTCGGTCATGGCGAATACGGTGAACCCGGAATCGGTTCGTTCGGTAACGGTCTGGCAGACACCGTCGATGGCAATACTGTTGTCCACGTTCAGGTCATCCAGCACAGTCTTGCAGGCCACGGTCAGTTCCATGCCGTCACCGCGGGAGCGCAGTTCCCGGACCGTACCGATTTCCTCTATGATTCCCGTAAACATATGAAGGTGTCCCGGCCGTCCAGCCTGATGGCTTTGGCCATGGTTCGATTCCGTGTCAGTCCTGCCCACGAAATGCCTGCTCCCAGGATGACGGGAGCACTGTATAACTGGTACTCATTCACGAGTCCCTGTTCGACAAAAGCACCGAAAATGCCCGCACCGCCTTCCACCAGCAGGCTGGCGATGCCCATTGTACCAAAGGTCTTCAGCAATGTGTCCAGGTCTTCGGTGTCCGTTTCCAGGACCTTTCCCCCGGTGCCCGACCAAGCGGAAACGGTGTCCGCCGGCAATACGCCGGGTGGTGTGACCAGCAGGGTGCCGGGCTTCTGCAAGTGGCAGTCATTCGGTATATTTCCGCTTCGGGTCAGGATGATGGCAACCGGGTCCCGGCCCGGTACATCCCGGACAGTGAGCTTTGGATTGTCCGCCCGGACAGTGCCCGCGCCCACCAGCACCGCATCCACCGCGGCCCTCGTGGCGTGTACGGTTTTCCGCGAGTCAGCGGAACTGATCCACTTACTGTCACCCGATTCGTCCGCGATAAATCCGTCCAGGGTGAGAGCGGCCTTGAGAATGACATAGGGTCTGCCGGTGGTGACATGGTGAATGAAAAAGCGATTCAATTCCCGGCACTGCGCTTCCAGGCAGCCGGTGACCACTTCGATTCCCGCTTCCCGGAGTTTCCGGATGCCGTTCCCGTTGACAGCGGGGTTGGGATCGGTCATGCCCACGAATACGCGCCTGACCCTGTTTTCGATCAACAGGTCGGCGCAGGGGGGCGTTTTTCCGTGATGGGCGCAGGGTTCCAGGGTGACGTAGACATCGGCCCCGGAAAGGTCTTCCCGGGCGGCCGATACGGCTGCTGCTTCCCCGTGGGGGCCGCCGAACGCATCATGCCAGCCTTCGGCGATGATCCGGTCTTGCCGGGCAATGACGCAACCCACCAGCGGGTTGGGTGAAACCCGGCCGGTTCCCTTGCGGGCCAGCCAAAGGGCACGTTGCATGAACGCGATCCGGTACATCTTTCCTCCGCCCGGCAGGGTGGCGTCCGGGCACCGCCATTGTAACCGAGTAAATTCCCACCTGCAATGCGGGTTTTTGGGGGTTTTCCGCTGCATTATTCGCTTGCCAACCGCAGGGGCATCCTCTATTATGGGTCTCGACCTGAAAACCATATGATGAAGGAGTAATTGGAACATCATGCTTCAATCAATGAGAAACAACCTGAAATCGCTGTCATGGATCCTCTGGCTGGTCGTCATTGCACTGTCTGTGTATGTATTTGCAAACTGGGGTGCACAGGGCCAGTTGGGCGCGCCCACTTCCGTTGTCGCCTGGGTCGATGGTGAGGAAATCCTCTACAAGGAATTCGTGGAACAGTATCGCAGCCTGGATGACCGGTATCGACAGATGTACGGCAACCAGTATTCCCAGGAAATGGCCAAGGTGCTGGGCGTGCCCCGGCAGGCACTGGATTCGCTGATCAACACCCGGATCACGCTCCGGGAAGCGGACCGGCTGGGCATTCACGTGAGCCAGGAAGAAGTGAAGAATCGAATTCTGGAACTTCCCGTATTCAAAGATGAGAAGGGCCAGTTCGTGGGCAAGGATAAATATCGCCGGTTCCTGGAAGGCTACGGCCAGCGGGTGCAGGAGTTTGAAGAGGGCATGGCCAATGACATCGTTGCGAGCAAGCTGGGTGACCTGATCGCGTCTTCCGTGGTGGTAACGCCGGAAGAGGTGGAACGGGTGTACCGGGAACGCAACGAAAGCATCGGCTTTGATTATGTGACCTTCATGCCGGCCAATTATCTGGAAACGGCAAAAGCGGCCATTACCGATGAAGAAGCCAGGGCGTACTATGATGAAGATTCGGAACAGTTCCGGACCCCGCTGAAAAGACGGATTGATTATGTCCGGTTGACTCCCACCGAATTTCGTGACCGGGTGGAACTGGAAGAAGGGTCCGTGGCAGCATACTATGACGAGAACCTGGACAAGTACACCGAAGAAGAACAGGTCCGTGCCAGTCATATCCTGATTGGCACCATGGGTGAAGATGCACTGTCACCCGAAGCCGCAAAGGCCAAGGCGGAAGACGTGATCCGTCAGTTGAAAGCCGGTGCTGATTTTGCCGCACTGGCCAAGGACGTCAGCACGGACAAGGGTTCCGCGGTCAGCGGCGGTGATTTGGGCTTCTTCCCCCAGCGGGGCCGGATGGTAGAGCCGTTTGCGGATGCGGCATTTGCCCTCAAGGTGGACGAAATCTCCGAACCCGTGGAAACCCAGTTCGGGTATCACATCATCAAGGTAACCGACCGCAAGGAACGGACCGTTCGTACCCTGGAAGAGGTGAAAGAAGAAATCGCCAACCAGCTGAAACTGGAAAAAGCCAGTGAACTGGTTACGGAATATGCCCAGGCATTTGCTGAAAAGGCAGCGACCCGGAAAGATCTGCGGGCGGCAGCCGAAGAAGATGGCTATACAGCCGTGGATGCTGGATTCATTGAAAACATCGACAACGCGCGGATCAAGGGCCTGGGGATTGTTCGTGATGTGACCGCAATGACCTTCTCCCTGAATGTAAAAGACATTTCGGAAGTGGTTACGGTGGGGATGAACAAAATTGTCTTCCAGGTAATGGAAGAAAGCGTTCCCCATGTTCCGGAATTTGAAGAAATCCGGGAACAGGTTGTTAACCGCATGGCGGAAGAACGCTCCCTGACCGAAGCGCGGAAAGCGGCTGATGAATTCCGGTCCCGTGTGAAGCCGGGAACGTTTGCATCCGAAGCGGAAAAAGCCAACATGGTGATCGGGTCCCAGGCCGCCGTTACGCGGAATACCGCGCCGGCGAACTTTGTGGTGAACAAGGCCAGGGCCGACTTTGAAAAGTTGTTTACCTATGGTGTGGACCAGATTACCGAGCCGCTGGTGAGTCGGGATGACAACCTGTTGGTGTGCCTGGTGACAGAAAAGAAAGCGTTTGACCCCCAGGCATTTGCTGCGGAAGCGAATAACCTCAAGTTGAACGAAGAACGGACACGGAGCAACGAATTGTTCACCGCTATGGTGAAAAATGCCCGGGCCCGGTTGACGGAAGCCGGCAAAATTGAGATCCGTGAGGATTTTCTGACCAGCCTGGAACAGTAATTGAAAACTCTGATTGATTTGCGCATCGGAGAAACCGCCGTCGTCCAGCGGATGGACGGCGGTCTCCGGATGCAGCAGCAGTTGAAAAATCTCGGTTTTCACGAAGGCGTGCGGATCACGCTGGTGAAACGGTCTGCTGTTGGCGGTCCCCTGATGGTGGCCATCAACGGCAGCAATGTGGCTGTCGGGCGTGGGGTGGCTGCCCGGATCCAGGTAACCGCGGGGGACAGCAAGACAGAGGGACCCGGTGAACAAGATTCTACTGACGGGGCAACCCAATAGCGGCAAAAGCACGTTTTTCAACAGCCTGACCGGCTACAAGGCCCTTACGGCCAATTTCCCCGGTGCCACTGTATCGTACCAGAGCGGTTCGTTGATGCTGGGAAGTGAACTCTACGCCATCCTGGATCTCCCGGGCACCTACTCCCTGATTCCATCCGACAAGGCCGAATTCGAAACCAAGAAATTCATCATTCAGGAACGGGATGCGACCATTGTAAACGTAGTGGACGCATCTGTTCTCAGTCGCAGCCTGGAACTGACCATTGAATTGATTGAAATGCAACGGCCCATGGTGGTTGCCCTGAATATGATGGATACCGCCCGGAAAAAAGGGCTGTCCATTGACACGGCCGCGCTGGCCAGGAAACTGGATGTTCCCATCGTGGAAACGGTGGCCAATCACGGAAAGGGAACGGTTGAGGTGGTTCGGTCCAGCCGGAATTGTGATGTGCCCCGGAACGCCACCGTCCTGACATTCCAGCGGGACGTGGAAAATGTTGTGTCCGAGCTGGCCGGTAAATTACCGGAAGACCTGGTCCGTTCATTCGGCGTTCCGGCCCGTACGGTGGCCATCCGACTGATGGAGGATGATCCGTTCTATGTCCGGGAAGTCCAGCGGATGGACGGCGGACTGTATCAATTGGTTCAAACGGCCCAGCAGAAGCTGGAAGAGGCCCATGGCCGCAAAGCCAGTTTTGTTATCGCTGCTGAACGGCATCACCTGGCCATGGAGATTTTCGAAGAGGTGGTAACGTTTACCCGTACGGACCGTACGCTGGAAAGCCAGGTGGACGGTGTACTGCTGCATCCGTTCTGGGGATACCTGGCATTGCTGACCGTTTTCTACCTGTTCTTTGCTGTTGTATTCAAGACCGGTTCTTTCTTCGAGGGCTGGATTCTCGGTCAGTTTGAAACCATGGGCGCCCTGCTGTCCAAACGGATGGCGGAAGGATTGTTGTTCCTGATCACCAATGGTTTCGTGCAGGGAATCGGCGCGGGTATCGGTATCGCCGTTCCCTACATCATTCCCTTCCTGGTGGGATTATCCATATTGGAAGATACCGGGTACATGGCCCGGATTGCGTTCCTGGCCGACAACGTCATGCACCGGATGGGGTTGCATGGCAAAGCGGTGGTGGCGTTTGTGCTGGGCTACGGCTGTTCGGTGCCGGCGGTGATGGCCGCACGGAATTTGGAAACCCGGCGTGACCAGGTTGTCACGGCCTCGCTCGCGGTGCTGATTCCCTGTTCCGCGCGGACAGTGATTATCTTTGGACTGATCGGATACTACCTGGGCATCTGGTATGCCATCGGCATCTACGCATTGAACCTGCTGGTGATCGGCCTGCTGGGGCGGATTGCCACCCTGTTTGATCCGCGGGTATCCCCGGGACTGATCCTGGAAATTCCCAGCTATCATCGTCCCCGTTTCCGGAACGTCATGGTGAAAACCTGGTTGCGGTTGAAAGACTTCTTTACCGTTGTCATCCCGTTCCTGGTTCTGGGTACCATCATCCTGGGTGTCCTGGAACATTTCCACCTGGATGCGTCCGTGAACTGGCTGCTGTCTCCGTTGACGACAGCCGTTCTTGGTTTGCCGGAAGAAGTGGGGACAACGCTGATCTTCGGGGTATTCAAGAAGGAACTGTCATTGATGATGCTGTTCCAGGCCCTGGGAACCACCGATCTTTCCACCGTCATGACCCATGCACAGATGGTAACCTTCGCTGTTTTTGCGGTGTTCTATGTCCCCTGCATTTCCACCATTGCCGTTCTGTTCCGGGAAACAGGATGGAAGAACACTGCACTGGTGGTTTCGGGGACAACGGTCCTGGCCACGCTTCTGGCCGTAGCATCCCGGCTGGTGATGGGAGTATGGGGATGAGCGCGTTGTTCGGACCCGTTCCGTCCAGGCGGTTCGGACGCTCCCTGGGGATTGATCTGTTCACCAGGAAGACCTGCACATTTGATTGCCTGTACTGCGAAGTGGGGTCCAATCCGGAGCGCACGGACGCGGTCCATCTGACCGTTCCGGCTGAACAGGTGTTGGGTGAGATCTCCGCCTACCTGGGAGAGAACCTGCAGGATCTGCCTGACCACATCACCTTTGCCGGTTCAGGAGAACCGACGTTGTATCGGGATATTGACCGGATCATTGAAGGGATTCACAGGATCACCAGTGTGCCGGTGGTTTTGCTGACCAACGGATCCCTGCTGCACCGGAAAATGATCCGGGACAGAATCCTGGACGTAGACGTTCTTGTGCCCTCACTGGACGCCGGTTCGGAAGCGGTATTTCAGAAATTGAACCGTCCGGTTTCCGCCATTTCCTACGAGGACCTGGTAAACGGTCTGATTGAGACCCGGCAGGTATATACCGGTCACTATCTGCTGGAAGTGCTGCTGGTGGACGGGTTCAATACCGGTATCGATGAAATGGAACGACTGGTGGCGCAGATCAACCGGATTAATCCGGATGCGGTCCAGGTCAACTCCGTATTCCGGCCGCCGGCGGATGCGACGATCCGTGCGGCAGATACGCAGACCGTGAACCGGTTTGTGGAAATGGTTGGTGAACGGGCAAAACCCGTTTCCTATTACAACCGGTCCGGCCAGGTACGGGAGATCCGGGGTGATCTGCTTCGACAGGTGATCCTGAAGACTGTATTGATTCGGCCGTGTACACCGGCCGAGTTGACTGCAAGCCTGGGTGTGTCTGAATCGGCCATGAATGGGGCTGTTTTGGAGTTGAAGCGACAGGGAAAGATATGTGAACATAGACATGGGGGGGACATGTTCCTGGCCCATACGGAGCGGTTTGGCGCATCGGAAGAAACAACTTGAATCAATAGACAGATAAACAGGTGACGTATGGATATGACGAACAAGAAAATACGCGTATTGATCGGCAAGCCCGGCCTTGACGGGCATGATCGGGGAGCAAAGGTGATTTCCAGGGCATTGCGGGATGCCGGCATGGAAGTGATCTACACCGGTTTGCGGCAGACGCCGGAGCAGATTGTGACGGCGGCGATCCAGGAAGATGCGGATGTGATCGGACTCAGCATTCTTTCCGGTGCCCATAACCACCTCTTTCCGGAAATCATGCGGTTGTTGAAGGAGCGGGAAGCCGGTGATATCCCGGTGTTCGCGGGCGGTATCATTCCGGAAGACGATATTCCTTCACTGAAACAGCTGGGTATACGTGAAGTATTTCCGCCCGGAACAAACACGGATGATGTGGTCCGGTTTATCCGGGAAGCCGTGCAAAATGGTTGAAGCTGCGGTATTGGCCAGCGGCAGCCGCGGCAACTGCACCTATCTCAAATTTGATCAAACCGCGATCCTGGTGGATTGCGGTTTGTCCTGTAAAGGAATTGTTGAACGCCTGGAGCGGATTGGTGTGTCCCCGGACAGTATCCGGGCCGTTTTTCTGACCCATGAACATGATGATCATGTACGGAGCATCCATACATTCTGCCGGCGGTTCCAGGTGCCGCTGGTTGCCACTGAGGCCACGTTCCAGGCCGCATGTCTCGGGGAAAAGAAGATTCCGGATTTTATTACCATCCGCTCAGGCCGGGTTTTTGATCAATTCCCCGGGCTGGACGTTTTTCCCTGTGCGGTCCCTCATGATGCTGCGGACCCGGTGGGTTTCGTGTTTCACTTCGGCTCTGAGCGGTATTCGGTGATGACCGATCTGGGTTATGTCACCGACCTTGTGGCCGACCAGGTCCGGGGTTCCCGGCTGATGGTGGTGGAATCCAACCATGATCCACAGATGTTGAAGCTCTCCGCCTATCCCTGGGAATTGAAGCAGCGGATCATGGGCCGGAGGGGACATCTGTCCAATTCCGCGGCAGCGGAGCTGGTGGAGCGAACGGTTTCGGATGATACCCGCCAGGTGATCCTGGCCCATCTCAGCGAAGAGAACAACCATCCGGACATTGCCCGGATGACAACGGCCGGTCGCCTGAATGGCCATGCCGTCAACCTGTCGGTCGCTTCCCAGAGAGAGCCCACCGACCTGTTCCGTCTGGATTAAGCGGCCGATGGAAAAGCAGGGACCCGGTACCGGCATCCGATTCTTGCTGGTGAGCAACATGTATCCCGGTCCGGAGCAGCAGCAATACGGGGTATTTGTCCGGAACATTGAAGACGGACTGGTTCGAAACGGGGTGGCGGTGGACCGGATCGTCATTTCGGGCCGGGGTTTCAACTGGTTGGCCAAGATTCGCAAATATTGCCGGTATTACTGGCACCTGTTGCGGGCACCGCTGAACCGCTATGATGTGGTTCAGGTGGGATACCCTTCCCATTCTTACCTGCCGTTTCTGCTGAAATCCCTGGGCCGGACAAAACTGGTGGTTCGTCTTCACGGGCTGGATCTGCTGGGTGGTCCGGAGGACACATTCCTATTACGGGTGAGCCGGTTGTTTACCCGGCTGGCTGTCCGCCGGGCGGACCTGGTGGTTGTACCATCGCGGTATTTTGCAGACGAGCTTCGGAAACGACACCCGGTGAAGCGGATTTACATTTATCCCAGTGGCGGGGTGGACCTGGATCTGTTTTATCCTGCCCCGAAACCTTCCGAAAACCCCGTTGTGTCCGCTGTCGGGCGCCTGGACCGGTTCAAGGGCGTTGACGTGCTTATCCGGGCGCTGACGAAAACCCGCCATCCTGTCCGTGCCCGGATCGTGGGTGACGGGCCATTGCGAGCGGAATGGGAAGCACTGGCCAGGCAACTGGGCGTTCCAGATCGGGTGCAGTTTACAGGGGCCGTTCCCCATGAAGAACTGGCCCGGGAGTATCAGGCCACCGCTGCCTTCGTGTTTCCCACCGTACGTCCGGCTGAGAGCTTCGGCAATGTAGCCGTTGAGGCTATGGCATGCGGATTGCCGGTGATCGGGAGCCGGATTGCAGGATTGACTGAATATATCCGGGAAAACGAGAATGGCCTGTTCGTTGAGCCGGGAAATGTGGAAGATCTGGCAAGCGCTATGGACCGGTTCTTTGAGCTGTCCCGTGAACGCCGGCTGCAAATGCGGAAAGCGGCGATCCAGACGGCTGTGTCCTTTGAACGATACGAAGTTACCGCTGGTTTTGTCGCGGAGTTGCGGCATCTCCTGGATCAGCCCGGCAACTGATCCGCTCATCACCGAAAATCCCCAATCATCCGACAAAATTACGACTTGACGCATAACGATCCCGGCACTACGTTATGAGCAAGGTTCCCGTTTTCCGATTCTCTGTAACCGGAATATTGGAGGTGCGAATGAAGGATCGCGGTTTTCGACGGGCCAGGCAACAGCTGTCCATGCGATTTGGCACAGTTGCCCCGACCGAGCCGGCTCAGACAGTGGATCTGTCCCACAAAGGGCTGTGTTTCGAATGTGATGCGTTGCCGAGAAATCGTGAGATGGTGGTGCATCTGGTCACCGGGCTGGAAACCATGGAGTTGATCGCACGGCAATGCTGGAAGAAGGAAATCCAGCGCCTGCATCATGGACGCTTCCTCGTGGGTGTGGAAGTGGTCCAGGCTCCCCAGAGTTATCACCGGATGGTACAGCGGCTGGCTTATCACTGAACGGCCGTATACCGGAAAAAGCCGGCGGCAGCCGGTACATGAGCGCAATACAAAAGCCGACGGGGGTTCCGTCGGCTTTTTTTGATGCTGGTAGAAAATCAGTTGGTTCGCTTCAAACTGTGGTCCAGGATTCCCGGTGGACGTCCGAACAACTCCGCCAGGTCCATGGGCGAGCAGTTCAGTCTGGCTGCGATCTGTTCCAGGGTGTCGGTGGGTTGTGCAGTGTAGCCGTTCAACCGCAAGCGGTTGAGGATGCGTTTCATGGGAATATCGGCGGCCAGGCTGTACGCTTCCAGTGTCATCTGTTCCGCATGGGGGACGATGGGTCCAGATCCCGGGACTTCCCATGCGTTGGAGGCGGCTTCGCTCCCTGTCATGATCCAGGATACCGGGGGGATGGAAAATACGGACATGATGACCAGCAGGATGGTCAACAAAAGGGCGGACACGGATTCGCGTTTCCACTTGTAAATGGCGGATGTGGCTGCAGTGATATACCGGATGAACAGTTTCCAGTTGTAAACCAGATGCCAGATGGACAACGCCGCAAAGAGAATACTCAGGACGGTATGCATTGCCTGCCATTGTTCCTTGGAAAGCCCCAGCAGTGTCCAGTGAACCCAGTGTGCCACACGTCCGGGTGGCGAAACGAAAATGGCCGCTCCGGAGATCACAATGGCCAGCCCCGAAAAGCCGAGGAATAATGATATGAAGTTGCGTAAGCGAAAGGAACTTTCCCGCATAATACCTCCCATGGTTGTTTGACACAGTTTCAAGCCGGATTCCATTCGGTGGCGGTGTCTCAGTTAGGATGCCCGGATCGTGCAAATGTTACAAGCCTGTTATCGGTTTTCCTGTGAAAACGACAATTGGTCCGGTAACGGAAGATCGGGTATGATGGGTTCATGTAAAACACCTGTCGGATGGAGGCGGAGATGAAAACACTGTTCTTAATGGCTTTGCTGGGATTGACCGGGTTTGTGTCCAGACCCGATGTGATGGCGGTTCCGGAATTCCGGGAACAGTATGATGCGATTGAACTGGACGCGGGGGTCCTGGAAGGTCTGGATGGCAGTAGTACAGCTGTGCTTGTCGTGTTTGGCGACTGGTGCGGCGATTCCGTGGATCATGTGCCCATGTTTCTGAAGATAGAAGAGCATGTTCCGTTTGCGGATGTCCAGTGGGTGGCGGTCGGCCGGAAGCTGGCGGATGATACCGGTATCGTGGAAGCTTATGGAATTGAGCGCGTGCCCACCTTTGTGTTCCTTCAGAACGGCACCGAAATCGGTCGAATCATCGAAACACCGAACAAGAGCATGGCGCAGGATGTGGCCGATATCCTCAATGGTGAACCCGCTCCATGAAGCGGACGGTTGGTTTCCTCCAGTTTGCGCCGCGAAAGGGCGACCCGGCGTGGAATATTGCGCGGATTGAACAGTTGGCAGCCGGGTTACGGTTCGACCTGCTGGTGTTGCCGGAGCTGTGTACCACCGGATACCAGTTTCATGATCGAGATCATCTTGACACGCTGGCTGAGCCGGTTGACGGTCCATTCAGCGAATTCCTGGGGGAACTGTCCATCCGGCACGGGGGAACTATTGTGGGTGGTTTTGCCGAAAAGACCGTGGAGGGCACATTCAACTCAGCATTGACCGTCACGCCCGATGGAAGGCGGTACGTATACAGGAAAGCCCACCTGTTTGACCGGGAAAAGGACCTGTTCCTGCCCGGAGATTCGTCTTTTGAACCGATAGATATCGGCTGGGAATGTCCCGTCGGCATCATGATCTGTTTTGACTGGATCTTTCCGGAAGCCATGCGCTCACTGGCCCTGGGTGGCGCGGGTGTAATTGCCCATGCTGCCAACCTGGTGATGCCGTATTGTCAACGGGCCATGTATTGCCGGGCCGTTGAAAACCGTGTGTTTGTGATTACGGCCAACCGGCACGGGGAAGAGGTTCTTCCCGGTGCGGCACCGTTGACATTCACCGGCGGCAGCCAGGTTATGGGTCCGGATGGGACCGTCCGACTCGCGGCGACTCAAACGGAATCCACGGTCAAACTGGTGGAGATTGACATCGGTGAAGCCGGTTTTCAGCTCAATTCACGGAACAATCTGGCCGCGGACCGACGTCCGGAATTGTATAATCTGGACTGAGTCCATCGTCTCAAAAACGAACACACGCTCTGTGAACTTCCCTCGTCAGCGACAGTTGAGTATGCAGCGTTTTTTTGCAATTCATTGGTCTTTCCTGGACCGGGGTCTTCCCTGTAAGGCATTGTATTATCTGTGTGTTGTGGTATGATTTGAGGAAGAAAAGCAGGGGGGCAAGCCTGTTCCCTGTTTCCAAGGGGGGGGGTCATGAAAAAGATCGGACTGATTCTGGTCCTGTTGTGCGTCAGTGGGTTTTCGATGGACGTAACCGATGCGGAAAAAAACCTCAAGGCGGATCCGGCCAGGGGAATGGAAGACGCGGTCATTCTGCTTCACAAAGGTGAAATCGATGATACGTTTACCACCACCCTGTCCAAGGAAAAGTCCCTGTACAGGATCAAGGTCCTGTCACGGAAAGGTGTGGAAGACTGGGGCACGGTGAAGATTTCGTTTGATCCGCAGGAAGAGAATGTCGGTGATGTCGAGGCGTCGGTCTGGAATCCGGACGGCACGGTTCATGAACTGGACAAGGATGATATCCACAAGAAAAAGGTTTCCCGGAAATGGGGAAGGAAGGTGACAGAGATCAGTTTCGCATTGCCCGGCATTACAGAGGGTTCCATTATTGAATACTCGTTTTACCGGACATACAAGGAGACGCAACGGATCTACAACTGGTACAGTCAGCATGAATCCTACTGCATGCATTCCGAAGTGACCTTTGTTCCCTGGCCCACGCGACGTTGGGGATATGCGGGGGGCAATATGCATGCGCGGCCGTCATTGGAGATGGGACGGAAAGGTGGAAAAAAGTGTGTGACGTACGTGTCCAAAAACATTCCGCCACTGCCAAAGGAAGAGTATGCCCCCCCTTTCAACACGGTCCGGGAATACGTGAGTTTCTATTACACGGATTCAGATGTCAAATATGACAATTTCTGGATCGACTGGGGCAAGGATTTTTACACGACTTATCTCAAGAAGCGCATGAAAAAGTGTTCGGCAACCAAGAAGATTGCAAAGGAAGAACTGGGTGCTGCCACCGGCAACAAGGCCATTGATCTTTGCTACGACTATGTACTTGCCAATTACAAGCCCTGGGACAAGCTTTCCAAGGCCGAATATGCGGAGATTGACGAGAATTATCTGAAGAAACATGCACGTGCGGACACCATCAGTCAGATTGTCAAATTGCCGTATCTCTCGGATATTGAAATGGACTTTATCCTGGCGTCACTGATCCAGGCGGGTGTGCCGGAGGCAGAAGTCAGCATTGCGCTGTATACACCCTGGAACCGGAGAATCTTCAACAAGGATGTGAGGACGTTTTCCCAGATGAGAGAATCCATGCTTCGGGTGGAATGTGACGGGGAGGTCCGCTGGCTTTCGGCCGGAAAGGGCATCTTGAAAGCCGGGGACATTGAGTATGGTGCTTACGGTGTTCCGATCCTGGTGTTGGATGACAACAATGTCCACTTTGAGCAGTTGAAGGCCCCGGCGGCGGAAAACTTCCGTACCAGCGTGAAAGCGGATGTTTACGTGGAAGAGGAAACTGTACGGATCAAACGGACGACCACTTATGACATTTATGAAAGCTATGATCTCCGCGCGGAGTTGATGTACTACACGGATGAGGAAGTTCGTGATGTGCTGAAGGAAAAGCTGGAAGACAGGTTCGGAGAGAAAGTGGAATTGAAGCGTCAGCAGGTCAGGAACCTGAAAGATCTCAAACAGCCGCTCATTGTTGAGGAAGAATTCTCTTTCCCCTATGAACTGGAAGAAATAGGCGACAAGATTCTTTTCAAGATGGTGGGGCTGAGCCGGTATGTTCGAAATCCCTTTAATACGGATAAGCGCCATAGCTATATTGTGTTTTCCTATCCCTGTGAAGTGGTTCAGGATCTGACCTATCATTTACCTGAATATTTCGCCCTGGAAAGCTTGCCGGCGGGTGATGAGGTTCGTACGCCCCCCATGAATTTCACGGTCATAACGGAAAAAATCGATGACCAGACATTCAAGGTGTTTACGAAAGAAGTCTTGAAATCCAACATGTTCTCTCCCCAGGCACATGGCAGATTCAAGGATTTGTTCAACCGGATCATGAGCATGTCCAGTCCCAAGGCTGTGCTGAAGGAACTGGACTGATATGCGTCGATTGGCATTACTGGTCATTTGCGCGATATTGACGGTATTTCCGGCCCATGGGGCGGTGCCCCAATGGGTGACAACCGGGGCAAAGAGCCCATCGCTGGAAACCAGTACGGATGCTCATGCGTCCCTGCTGTACGGCAAAACCGTTATTTCATATGCCGCCGGTTATATTCAGTTGGAAGAGCAGACGGTGGTGCGCATCCTCACGGCGGAAGGCCTGGGGGCGGGCTCGCTGGTGGTCCAGTTTGATGATGAATCCAGCCTGACCGGTGTCCATGGATGGCGGTTGAACAGCGCAGGTGGACTGGAAGAAGAGCTGAAGTCAGAGAACATTCAGCGGGTCGCCCTGAATCTGAGTTTTGTGGATGACAGCCGCCAGTTGATCGGCCGGTTTGATAATGTGGAAAAGGGTGACGTGGTTGCGTTTACCTACCGGCTCCGTGTGAAGACGCTGTTCCGGGACATCTATCTGCCCCTCGGCGGTCGACAGGAAATTGTCCGCCACGATATTGTCATCCAGGGAATGCCCCGGAGCGCGGTGTTGAATGATCCATCAGGCTACGTGGCGAAAACAGCGGACGGATACCGGGTTACCGGCGTGCCGGTGTTGAAGCGTCAGCCCAGCCAGCCACCCCTGCGGGACCGGGTACCGTTGCTTGCGATTTCCTATCACGGGGAAGGGGAAAGCTGGGAATCCTTCGGGAAATACTACTGGGGGTTGACTGGACATCTGTTTAACCTGGATGCCGGCACGAAGGCCGATATGTCCGATGTGGTGTCGTTTGAAAACAGGACACAGTATATCCGGGACGTGATTGACTTTGTTTCGGGCAATATCAACTATGTGGATATTGAGCTGGGTGTAGGCGGATATGTCCCCCACCCCTGCGGTTTTGTCCTGGAAAAGCGATATGGAGACTGTAAGGATATGGCATTCCTGGCTGCGGCCATGCTGCGGGAGAAGGGGATTGATGCGTACCCGGTACTGGCCAAGGGCCGTCGGCACGGACGTGTTTACCCGGAATTCCCGGGCAACCAGTTCAATCATGTGATCCTCGGGGTCCAGTTGGATGAGAATGAAACGGATCTGGCAAATGCAGAAGTGGATGGATACCCGTTTCTCTTCGCCGACCTGACAGACAGGATTACTGATTTGCCATATCTGCCGGACGGACTGGAAGGAAGCCACGGGCTGCTGGTAAGAGAAAATGGCGGAACGTTGGTTCAACTGCCATGGAGCAAAGCCGAGTCAAATCATCGATACCTGGATATCCATGCCGGTCTGCGCCTCAATGGCTCAGTCGCCGTTGAACTCCACGAGGTCATGACCGGTCAGCCGGCTTTTGACGAGTTGCGCATGCGGGACGATCTCACCCGGGAAAAAGAGGATCGGGCATACAGGAACTGGATTCAGCGGATGATCCCCGGGGCGCAGCTGAAGCGTCATGAGGTTGTTTCGGATGACCAGAAAGTGGAGACCCGCTTCGAGTTTACGGCACCCCGGTATGGTGTGGAAACCGGGGAAGGACGCTATGTCATTCTCAATATCGTTGATGCCAACCGGAAGAACATATATCCCCGGGGGGAACGATTGTGGGATATTCGACGGGGGACACTGGAAAGCAAGCATGTTCATGTTGAATGGTTTCTTCCCCTTGCGTTGAAAGTAAAGGAAATTCCGGAAGATGTTTCCATTGATAATGAATTCTATACGCTGAGCCGGACGGTATGCGAGGTTTCCGGTTCAATCTGCATGGATTTCCGAATCACCTGGAAAGTAAACGAGGTACCGGCGGAAGCTTACAAAGCATACCGGAAGGCATACCGCAAGTATTTGAGCGTATTCAAAGCACCCCTTCTGGTGCAATGACCACGCGGCAGTGACAGGAATCTTAAAAAAACCGGCCCCGGCGGATGTCGGGGCCGTCATTTTGGCCCATTCAAGCCAATCCGGCATACCCGGAAGGTTGCGGACGTGAGACAAGTTCCGCGTGATTTTTCTAAATATAAGTTATCAAAAGAAAAAATCTTGCCGTATCCGTGCCCGTAAATGCGCTTTTTCTCCTTGTCTACGGTATAAATCTTGCATAAAATCGAAAGGGTATTGAAAGTATATATGGGGGTTGCAATGGAAGAAGGCGTACGTGTGATCAATGAACAGGTAAAAGAACAAACGGCTTTTCTTGACCGTCTGGTCAGTGAAGTGTCCCGTGTGATCGTGGGGCAGAAATATATGGTGGAGCGCCTGCTGGTGGGTCTGATTTCCGGCGGCCATGTGCTGGTTGAGGGTGTGCCCGGTCTGGCCAAGACCCTGGCGGTCCAGACGCTGGCCCGTTCGGTGGATGGCGATTTCAGTCGAATCCAGTTTACCCCGGACCTGTTGCCGGCGGACATCGTAGGCACGCAGATCTACAATCCCAAGGAAGGTTCGTTCCATTCCCGAAAAGGGCCTGTGTTTGCCAACCTGGTGCTGGCGGATGAAGTCAACCGGGCGCCGGCCAAGGTGCAGAGTGCCCTGCTGGAAGCCATGCAGGAAAAACAGGTGACTATCGGAAATGAAACTTATCCGCTGCCCGAGCTGTTCATGGTGATGGCTACCCAGAATCCCATCGAACAGGAAGGAACCTATCCATTGCCGGAAGCCCAGGTGGACCGGTTCATGTTGAAGCTCAAAGTGACCTATCCCAACCGGAAAGAGGAAATGGAAATTCTCAACCGGTTCACCGCCAACACCGTGCTGGAAGTGGACCGGGTATGCACCTGTGACCAGTTGCTGGAACTGAAGAAACTGGCACCGGATGTTTACATGGATGACCGGCTCAAGCAATACATCGTGGACCTGGTCTTTGCGTCCCGTACGCCGGAAGAATACGGCCTGGAAGACATGAAACCGCTCATTGACTTCGGTGCTTCACCCCGGGCAACACTGGCGCTGACCGTCGCGTCCCGCGTATACGCCATGATCCGGCGGCGGGGATACGTGACACCGGAAGATATCAAGGCCGTGGCGCCCGATGTACTCCGTCACCGGCTGATTCTTTCCTATGAGGCGGAAGCGGAAAATCTCACGGCCGATGACCTGATCCGGATGATCTTTGACCGGATCGAAGTTCCTTGAGCTGGACTGGTAATTCATGACCAATTCTCCTGAACGCGGTATGCAGGCTGATGACCTTCTGCGGGAAGTCCGGCGGATCCAGATCCGGACAAACCGTATGGTGGATGAGGTGCTGGGGGGTGAATATCACTCGGCATTCAAGGGAAGGGGCCTGGAATTTTCGGAAGTCCGGGAATATGTGCCGGGCGATGATATCCGTACCATTGACTGGAATGTAACGGCCCGTATGGGTGACCCGTACGTGAAACGATACGTGGAAGAACGGGAACTGACCATCCTGTTGCTGGTGGACGTGTCCGATTCCATGTCGTTCGGCAGTGATGACCGGCTGAAGCGGGAAAGCCTGGCCGAAATGGCAGCCCTGCTGGGGTTCTCGGCCATCAAGAACAATGACCAGATCGGGATGGTTGCTTTTTCGGACCGGATCGTGGAGTATGTCCCGCCCCGGAAGGGAGTTTCCAGTGTCCTGCGCATGGTTCGTGATCTGCTGGATATCCGTGATGGCGGCGGCACCCGGATTTCGGTTGTGCTGGAGCATCTCCTGGCCATCCAGAAGCGCCGTGCCGTGGTATTTCTGATCAGCGATTTTCATGATACGGCTTTCGAGCAGCCATTGAAACTGGCCGCAGTGAAACATGACCTGATTCCGGTGCGCATTGCGGCCGGTGGAGAATTGAACCCGCCGCCGGGACGTATCATGACCCGTCCGTTGGAAGACGGGCGCCCCCGGATGCTGGACTTCAGTTCGTTTCGGAACCGGGAGAAATTCCGATCCGCCCTCAAGGCCCATTATCGGAAACTGGACATTCAATTCAGACGGCAGGGACTGGATTCCATCGAGGTTACGGCAGGGGGCGATATGTATCGTGCGTTCCGCCGTTTCTTTGATATGCGGAAACGGAGACTGGTCCGATGAGGCGTCTGTCTGGAGCAGTGCTGATCGTGCTGATAACCGGATGCATGGCGATGGCCCAGACGGCTGGCGTCACCGTGTCCGTGGACAAACCCCGTGCCAACTTAGGGGACCGGATTACCATCGAGGTTCGGGCCATGGTTCGGGAAGGACAGGCGGTGACGTTTGACCACCAGTTGCCCGCGGTCGATACGGACCTGGTCTTTGGTGAACCGGACACGACGCGGGAAGAACTTCCTGACGGATATGTGTTACACCGGTTTGTCCGGACGCTCCAGGCATTCGGCCTGGGCACCCATGCACTGGGCGCCATTGATGTGATTGTGGATGGAACCAGCGATGTCCGGGAGATCCCGGAGTTGGAAATTGTACCCATATTTGAAGAGGATGCCGGTGAAGAGGCGGTTAACCCCCTGAAGCCCCAGCTGGACCTGGAGCCGGATTATACCCATGTGTGGCGGTATGCCGGGTGGGGACTGGTGCTGCTCTGTCTCCTGCTGGCAATCGGCTGGATGGTGCGCCGCGTGATCCGCCGCTGGCGGGATCGCCGGGCCGGTATTGTTCCCGAAGTCAAGCTGGCACCGCCGTATGATGAGTTACGGGAGCGGATCAGTGAACTGCTTGCGGGTGGTGCGCTCAAGGAGGGACGGGTGAAGGATTTCTACGTGGACCTGTCCGATATCGGCAAGCATTTCCTGGGCCGGGTTTTTTCAATTCCGGCGGAGATGGAAACCTCGGATGAATTATTGGATTGTCTCGATGACATGCTCAAGACCGCTGAACGGGCGCAGGTGGAGGAATTCCTGGATGCCTGTGACCTGGTCAAGTTTGCCCGGTATGTACCGGATCAGGGAGAAACCAACCGTCACGTGAACCTGGCCTACCAGTTCGGTGAACGGATCCGGGACCGGCTGAAAGCTGAAAAGGACCAGGAGGTGACCCATGTTCCGGTTTGAAAACTGGCCGTTGCTCCTGCTGCTGATCCCGACAATCCTGCTTGGATACCTGATGTTCATCCGTTTCCGGACGCCCCGGGAAGGGATCGCTTATCCGTCATTTCTGGCCTCTCTTGTGCCGGTAACACCGGCCGAACGGGTGCAGCGGATTGTCCGGTGGTTCCCGCTGGTGGCCCTGGTACTGATGGTGGTGGCCATTGCCCGACCCCAGCTGGGAAAGATGTATGAACGACAGCACAACCTGGGCATTGATATCATTCTCTGCCTGGACGTTTCCTCATCCATGAAGGCCATGGACTTCAAACCCAACAACCGGTTTGAAGTGGCCAAGCAGACATCGCTGGATTTCCTGTACGGTCGTCCCCATGACCGGCTGGGCTTCGTTCCCTTCGCCGCCTATGCCATTACCCGGTGTCCGTTGACCACGGACCGGGAGATTCTGAACCAGCTGATTGCCGGAACGCAACTGGACAGCATTGAAGACGGTACCGCAATCGGTATGGCCATCGCAACGGCGGTCAACCGGTTGCGGAAATCCGAGGCCAAGTCCAAGGTGGTTATCCTGCTCACCGACGGTGTCAACAACCGTGGGAATATCGACCCCCGTTCGGCTGCTGAACTGGCCAAGGCAATGGGGGTGAGAATCTATGCCATCGGTGTGGGAACCCGGGGACTGGCGGATATGCCCCGTCCGGGTCCATTCGGTACCACTACCTATGTTCAGGTCCCGGTGGAAATTGATGAAGAAATGCTTCAGGAAGTCACAGCGGACACCGGGGGCGCCTATTTCCGTGCTACCGATCCGGAGAAGTTGGCGTCTATTTTTGAGATTATCGACCGGTTGGAAAAAACGCGGATCGAAGTCAAGCAGTTTGCCCTGTGGCGCGACATGTACCTGTGGCCGTTGCTGGTTGCCCTGGCACTGCTTTGCATATTTGTTCTGATGCGGGACATCTGGTGGAGGACGAAAGCATGAACTTTGCACATATCAACTGGTTGTATGGCCTCCTGGCGGTTCCGGTTCTGATCACCCTGTTCCTGGTGCGGCGTGCCATGACGGGCCGGTTTTTCAATGATTTCAAGTTGAACCGGATGCGCCGGAACCTGCCGTTGGATCGTCGGTTTTTCCGTGCATTGTTTCTGATTATTGCCTTTGCCGGTATTTTTCTCGCCCTGGCTTCCCCCCGTTTCGGCGTAGCACTGGAGCAGGGTGAGCGACAGGGCCGGGACATTTACCTGGTTGTGGATGTTTCCCGTTCCATGGATGCCCAGGATTTGAAACCGTCCCGCCTGGATGTGACCCGCCAGTTGATCTACGATCTCCTGGCCCAGTTGAAGAATGATCGTGTCGGTGTGGTGGTGTTTGCCGGGGACGCGTTTGTCTTGTGTCCGTTGACCACGGACTATGATGCGGTGACCCTGTTTGTGGAGGCCATCGATACCGATATGACAACGGCCTACGGGACCAACCTGGGGAACGCCCTGTCCCTGGTGGTGGGTTCGTTCCAGGAGGAGTCCCGGGGATACCGGACCGTGGTGGTATTTTCGGACGGTGAAGATTTTGAAGGCGAAGTGGATTCCGCCGTGGAGAGTGCCGTGGCCGGCCAGGTCATGGTGTTTGCCGTGGGTATCGGGTCCGTGGAAGGGGCACCGATTCCAGAGTTGGATGAGACCGGCGAACTTGCCGGATACAAGAAAGATGAGGCCGGTGAAACGGTTGTTTCCCGGTTGAATCCGGCCATGCTGGAAGCTGTGGCGGAACGGACCGGTGGCGGCTTCTTCCATGCAACGGACAACCGGGTTGCCGTTGATATGGCAGACCGGATCAACCAGCTGTCCCGGCGACGGCTGGAGGAAAAGGGCCTGGTACGTTTGAAGGACCGGTTCCAGTTTCCATTGGGCATGGGTGTCCTGGGGCTGGCCGGATTCCTGTTGCTGTGAGGTGGACGAATGGAAAAGACGATGTGCAATAGACAGAATAACCGATTGATGCGTTCCGTTTTGATTGTCGGTTTGACCATGCTGACCACCGGAACGGTGATGGGGCAGGTTACCCTGGCGGACAAGGGATATACCCACAACCGGAAAGGCAATGAACTGTTCGATTCCAAGGCCTATGAACAGGCGATCGGGGAGTATATCCGTGCGCTGACCCATCGGGACGAGTCCCCGGTGGTGCGGTACAACATGGCCAATGCATTTCTCCAATCCGGCCGGACGGAAGACGCCATGAAGGTGTATGAGGACATGGTGGAACAGGCGCCCGAGGACATGCAGGCGGCATTGCATTACAACGCGGGGAATGCGCTTTTCCAGGCGAGTCAGTATCAGCAGGCAGCGGAAATGTACAAGCAGGCCCTGTTGAAGGACCCGGATGACCGGTGGGCCAAGGAAAACTATGAACTGGCGCTGAAGAAGCAGCAGGAGCAACAACAGCAGGACCAGGAAAAGGACCAGGACCAGCAGGACCAACAAGACAAGCAGGACCAACAGGACCAGCAGGATAAACAGGATCAGCAGGACCAGGAAAAGCAGCAGGAAGAACAACAGCAGGATCAACAGAACCAGGATCAGCAGAAACAACAGGAGCAGCAGCAGAAAGAGCAGCAGCAGAAGGAACAGAAGAAGCAGGCAAAACAGAAACAGCAGGATCGGATTCAGCGAATCCTGAATGCCTTGCAGGAGCAGGAGAAGCAGGACCGGAAGAAGAATGCAGAAAAGAAAAAAGTAAGGGCCGTTGAAGCCAACAAGAAAGATTGGTAAACTGAACGTATGAAACTGGAACTTCGAGGGATGCACATCGGGAAACCACTGGTCTGGCTGCTGATGGCCGGCCTGGCGGCACTGTTGCCGGTCTTCGGGGCGGAGGTGTCCGCAACCGTTTCCGCCAACCCGGTGGGTACCGAAGACACGTTCCAGTTGAAGTTGGAAGCCCGGGAGTATACCGGCGACGTCCAGTTTCCCCGGATCGGCCCATTGGCCGGACTGGAAATTGTGGGCGGCCCATCCACCAATCGTTCTTTTCAGTTTGTCAACGGTCAGTCCAGCCGGTTGATTTCTCACACCTATGCGTTACGTGCGCCCAGTGCCGGGTCTGTTACCATTCCGGCGTTCACCATCCAGGTGGACGGCAAGCCATACCAGACCAGGCCGATCAATCTGACCGTAAAGGAAGGCCGTGTGGCCCCCCAGCGCTCCAGCCGGCCCCGGTCCCTGTTTGATGTCTGGGATGATGCATTGGCCAGGCCCCGTCAGCAACGGACGCTGTCCGCGGATGCGGTTTTCCTTCGGACGGAACTGGACCGGTCAACGGCCTACGTGGGAGAAGGCATCCTGGTCTCCTACCGGTTGTATGCCTCGGTTCCGGTGAGCAACCTGCAGTTGAAAGACCTGCCGGATTTTACCGGCTTTCTGACCGAAGACCTGATGAGCAACCGGCCGGTGGATACCCGGTCTGTGACCGAAAACGGCAAGCGTTATGACACGGCAATCATCTTCAGAAAGATCCTCTATCCCACCCGTCCGGGTCAGCTGGTGTTACCCGAAGTGACATTTGCCATGCAGGTGGGGGACCGGTTCTCCATGTTTGCCGGCAGTTCACTGGAGCGGAGTACCGGGCAAAAGCAGATCAATGTCCGGAAGCTGCCTGCGCCGGAACCCCCGGGGTTCAGCGGCGCGGTGGGCCGGTTTGACCTGGAAACAGCGGCCGATACCCTGGCATTGCGTACCGGTGAGAGTCTGACTTTGTCGGTGAATGTGACCGGCAGGGGCGATTTCAACAATGTCCCCCTGGTATTTCCCGATAAACTGGACGGGTTCAAGCTGTTCCGGCCGTCTTCCCCCGACCTTCAGCGGAAAGCGCAGGATCCCATGAGCGGATCCAAGCGGTGGGACATCGTGCTGGTACCCCAGCGAACCGGTGATCTCACCATTCCCGCCCTGGAGCTGACCTATTTTGATCCACAATTGAAACGATATGAATCCAGGCGTTCGGAACCCATCCAGGTTAAGGTGACCGCGGGAGATTCTGTTTCCGTCCCGGTTACCGGTGGTGGAACCGATGTGGTGGCAGTGGGTCAGGACATCAGCTATATCCGGACACCGGAAACATTGAAGACGCCGACGGACCCGACCGGAAAAAGCTGGTTCAGGACCGCGGCCATCCTGGGACCGCTGTTATTGTTGTTGATGGGGTTTGGATTGCGTTTTACGGATCCATCCCGAAAGGACCCGTCAGCATGGCGGAAAGCGCAGGCTTTCAAGGTGTTCAAAGGAAAGCTGAAAGATGCTTCCCGGCTGTACAAGCGGGGGAAGAACCGGGAGTTTTACCAGACCATTTCCCAGGCCTGTATCGGTTATTTTGCGGATAAATGGGACCGACCGGTGCTGGATATGAAGATCGATGAGATCGCCAGGGAACTGACGGAATCCGGTACACCGGAAGTACGGGTCCGGGCGCTGGTGGATCTGGTGGAATACTGTGACTTTGAAAGCTACACGCCCAGTGGCTCCGGTGTGAAGCCGGAAATCATGGGGGATGCCGAAAAGGTAATCGGTGCCATGGAGAAGCAGAAATGAAACGGTTGATGATAATCCTCATGCTGGTTCTCGTGTCCCTGTCTGTCCATTCCGGCGAATTGGATGACAGGTTTGTTGCTGCCAATTCCCTGTATGAAAACGGACAGTATGAAGCCGCCATGGCAGCATATCAGGAGGTGGAAAAGCAACTGGCCGCGACGGGCGAGCAGAGTCCGGACCTCTATCACAACATGGGTTGCGCCGCGTTCCGGCTGGACGATCCGGCGGCAGCGCGGTTCTGGATGGAAAAGGCCCGTCGCCTGCGGCCGTCTGACCGGGACGTCCTCCACAACCTTGTCGTTTTGAAACAGTCGTTGACCGACCGGGTGAAAGAACCGCCGGTGGGCGCATTGGAAAAACTCTGGTCCGGGGCGACCCACGTGATGCCATACAATGTCCTGGCTTACCTGGTGCTGACTTTCCTGTTGATGACATTCTTCGTGGCGGGCCTGTTGATATCCGGCAGAATCTCACCCAAGCCGCTGTATTATCTGCTCGGCGTGATGATTACCTGTCTGCTGCTTACCGGGTTGATGCTCAACAGCCGGGCAGGCGAAATGACCCGTCCGGAAGCAGTGGTGTTTGCGGAAGAGGTGGAAATCTTCAGTGAACCCAACACCTCGTCCTCGCTGCTGTTCCGGCTCCATGCCGGTACGCTGGTGGTTGTGGAAGACCAGCACAGTGGTTTCGTTCATGTTTCATTGCCGGACGGCCTCAACGGATGGGGTCGTCGTCAGGATTTCCGCCATCTCAACTGATTGTGATGAACATTCCGGACAAATTTGATCTCCTGATTTTTGACCTGGACGGTGTGTTGCTGGACTTTTATGCAGCGGAGGCCTTTGCCCTTCAGTCCGCCTTTGAACAGGCCGGTATCCCATTCCAGGAACACTGGCTGGAACAGTATCGTTCCGTTAACACCGTTTTCTGGCAGGCATTTGAACGGGGAGAAGTTACACCCGGACAGATCAAGCAGGAGCGGTTCCCTGTTTTCCTGTCGGAAATTGGTGTGAAAGTCGATCCGGTTGCCATGGGACGGAATTATCTGGCCGGCCTGTCCCGGTGTTCGGAGTTACTGGGTGACCCGATTCCCGTTCTGGATCGGTTGAAGGGGTCCATTCCGATGGCCCTGATCACCAACGGTCTGATGTCCGTCCAGCATCCCCGGCTGGATGCGTCCGGGCTGCGGCCCTATTTTTCTCCCATCGTCATTTCCGAAGAGGTGGGTGTGGCCAAGCCGGACCCGGCCATATTCGAGTTGGCCCTGTCGCCCCACAGGATCCGGAACCGTGCGCGGGTCCTCATGGTGGGCGATTCCCTTTCCTCGGACATAGCGGGTGCACATGCCGGCGGGATTGAAGGCTGCTGGTTCAACCCGCACAGAAAACCGTTGCCCGGCCATGTGCCCGCCCCCGCATACGAGATCCGGGACCTCCGACAACTCCTTTCCCTGTAGCCGGTAACGAATGGACGACAGTTGTCCGGTACAATAGTTGCAAAGATACAGCTATAGCAACAACGCGAAAGGGAGGGTCCCGTGAAGAGGCGATTCATAATCTGTTTGGTCATGGTCCTTGCGGTCGGTATATTGTCGGCGAAAGAGGTGACAGATCCGCCGGACAGGACATTGTCCCCCTATTTCTTTGTGCAATCGGATGATCCCGAGACCGACCGGTTGCCGTTGAAAGCAACATCAGCCGAGGTCAATGTGGTGGGTGTCATTGCGGATGTCACCGTTACACAGGTGTATACCAATGAAGGTAAGCGCCCGCTGGAAGCCATCTATACCTTCCCCGGTTCCACCCGTGCTGCCGTATATGCCATGAAAATGACCATTGGTGACCGGGTACTGGAGGCAAAGATCGAAGAACGCCAGGCGGCCCGTCAGCAGTATGAAGAAGCACGGGACCAGGGCCGGACGGCATCATTGCTGGAGCAGCAACGGCCCAATGTATTCCAGATGAACGTGGCCAATATCATGCCCGGCGATGAAATCCGGGTGGAATTGAAATATACCGAATTGCTGGTCCCGGAGAAGGGGATGTATGAATTTGTCTATCCCACCGTGGTGGGCCCCCGGTATTCCGATCAACCGGATGATCCCGGTCATCCGGACAGCTGGGTAAAGAACCCCTATCTCCACGCGGGTGAGAAACCCACCTACGTCTTTGACCTGAACGTGGAACTGGCCAGTGGTATTCCGGTGAAAGATGTGACCAGTCCCAGCCACAAGGTCAACGTGGCGTTTGACGGGCCGGGGTTGTCCACCATCCGGTTGGATGCTGCCGAGAAAGACGGCGGAAACCGGGACTTTATCCTGCAATACAGGTTGGCGGGCAACGCGGTGGAATCCGGTCTGATGCTGTATGAAGGAAAAGAAGAGAACTTTTTCCTGTTGATGGCGGAACCGCCACAGCGGGTCAAGGAAAAGCAGATCCCGGCCCGGGATTATGTGTTTGTCGTGGATGTGTCCGGTTCCATGCGGGGATTCCCGCTGGACATTTCCAAGAAGCTGCTGAAGGATTTGATTGGCAGACTGAAACCCACCGATACGTTTAACGTGCTGTTGTTTGCCGGGGGCAACCGGGTGTTGAGCCCGGTATCACTGGCTGCAACGGAAGAGAATGTGCAACGGGCGCTGGACGTGATTGACCGCCAGCGCGGTGGTGGCGGCACCCAGTTGCTGCCGGCCATGGAGCGGGCACTGGCATTGCCGTCAACCGAGGGACTGTCCCGTAGCATTGTGGTGGTGACAGACGGTTATGTACACGTGGAGCGACAGACATTTGAATTGATCCGGGAGCGACTGGGGGATGCCAACCTGTTTGCGTTCGGGATCGGATCTTCTGTCAACCGGTATCTGATCGAAGGCATGGCCCGGATGGGACTGGGCGAGCCGTTCGTGATTACCGATCCAAAGGATGCCGGGAATACGGCGGACCGGTTCCGGTCCTATATCCAGACCCCGGTGTTGACCCGGGTACGGTTCAAGGCCCAGGGGTTTGATGTGTACGATGTGGAACCGATATCCATTCCGGATGTGATGGCCGAACGGCCGGTGATCGTGTATGGCAAATGGAAGGGAAAGCGGACCGGTACCGTTACCCTGACAGGAATCGGCGGTGAAGGGAAATACCGGGCATCATTTGACGTGAAGAAGGTCAAACCCCGTTCAGAAAACCACGCCCTGCGATACCTGTGGGCGCGCAAGCGGATCGGCATCCTGTCAGACTTTGCCCAGTTCGGTGAACAGGAAGTGAAGGATACCGTGACGAAGCTGGGTTTGACATACAACCTCTTGACCGCGTACACCTCGTTCGTGGCGATTGACAAGCGGATCCGGAACGAAGACGGTCAGCTGGAAACTGTGAAGCAGCCGTTGCCCCTGCCGGCCGGCGTACCGGACACCGCGGTGGGTGATTATGCACGGCCGAAAATGACCAGCCGGCTGGCGGTTATGCCGTCGCCCGGTGCGCGGATGCAGGAATCATTGGTTGTAACTGCAGAATCGCCCATGATTGACGGTAGTGCAGAGCCGCGTATCCCGGAGACGGTGGAACCTGCACTGCGTATCCTGAAGGTGATCGGCCTGGATTTCACCGACGTGGAACAAACCGTAAAGTCCGTGACAAAGCAACTGAAAACATGCATCAAGGCCACCGGCTTGTCTGTGGAGCTGGTGGTGACGGTGGATGCCAACGGTGTCGTTACCACGTTCAAATGCAACGGGGATGACAT
>CAZDKZ010000009.1:3270-20324 GCA_964506215.1 uncultured Holophagae bacterium | reverse complement strand
GTACGTGAGCATTGGGAGATGGGACGCAACACCGTCCAGCGCCAAAAGACAAGCCGTCAGTGGAGACCGACGATGGAGTATCCGGCGTCGACGTAAAGCACCTCTCCGGTCACCCCCTGGCTCAAATCCGACACCAGGTACAATGCATTGCCCGCTACGTCATCCGCACTCACGTTCCGGTGCAGCGGGGCAATCTTGGGAATGGTGCTGAGAATATGGCGCAGTCCGCCGATACCGCTGGCGGCCATGGTCCGGATGGGACCCGCGGAAATGGCATTGACCCGGATATTCCGTTCACCCAGGTCTTCCGCCAGGTACCGGGTAATGCTCTCCAGGGCGGCCTTGGCCACCCCCATGACGTTGTAGTTCTTCACGACCCGCACGGCGCCCAGGTAGGACATGGTCAGGATGGTCCCGTTGTCGTTCATCAGGGGTTCTGCGTGCCGGGCCAATGCCACCAGGGAGTAGGCGCTGATGTCCAGGGCCTGCCGGAACGCCGGCCGGGTGGTTTCAATGAACCGGCCCTTCAGGGCATCCTGTGGGGCGAATGCGACCGAGTGGATCAGGATGTCAAACCTGCCGAATTCCTTTTCCACGGTTCCGAACGTTTCGATGATCTGTTCGTCCAGCGTCACATCACAGGGGATGCAGAATTTGCCGCCCAGTTCTTCTGAAATGGGACGCACGCGTTTTTCCATGATCCGCCCGGCGTACGTAAATCCAAGTTCGCATCCCTCTTCCTTCAATCGTTTTGCAATGGCATATGCGATGCTCTTCTTGTTGGCAACACCGAATATAACCGCTTTCTTGCCCGTCAACAGGCCCATGATTCCCTCCCGTTCGCACAGCAGATAATGCTTTCGTTCAACGCTTTATACCATATTTGGAATCAGTCTTCACCAAAACGTTACAATTCGGGAATGAATAAGTCGATGACGCCGCCGGTTGACGACCGGTTTGGAAAAGCTTACACTGGATGATATTTCATATCAGGAAAACACAGTATGGCTTCATTTTCGTTGGTCATCAATCGGGAGCGTCAGTTGACAAGGGTGCAGGTGCACGGTCGGGTGACGGCGGATGAATTGATCGGGGCGATCCGTTCGTACTATGATGGTGAACCAACCGACCATGTTTTGTGGGATGTGCGGGACGCGGATCTCACGTTGCTCCATGCGGCAGATGTGAAATCCATTGAGATGGAAACCTTGCAATATGCCGACAAGCGGGGAACGGGTAGAACTGCGATAGTCGCCCGGGATGACCTGGGTTTCGGCCTGGGCAGAATGTTTGACACCTACCAGGAGCTGGATGCGTCCCCCCGTTCTCATCGTACGTTCAAGACAATTGAGGAGGCCTACAAATGGTTGTTCCAGGACCGATGATCAAGGCTGTCGTGTTGGGGGCAACCGGTCTGGTAGGCAGCCACCTTGTTGAACGGTTGCTGGCGGATGATCGGTTTGCCAGTGTGCGGGTACTGGTACGTCGTGCGACCGGTATCATTTCTGCCCGGCTGGAAGAATATATTATCGACTTTGATGATCCGGACAGTTGGGCCGACCTGGTAACCGGGGATGTGCTGTTTCTGACACTGGGGACCACGAAGAAAGCAGCGGGCAGTGAAGAGGCCCAATACCGGGTGGACGTGGTCTATCAACTGGATGCGGGTATTGCGGCAAACAGCAATCATGTGCCCAACCTGGTACTGGTTTCATCCGCGGGTGCCGACCCGGACGCCCGGTTTTTTTATCCCCGTATCCGGGGAGAGTTGGAGAAGGCAATCCTTTCCCTGGAAATTCCACATATTACGATACTGCGCCCGTCCGTTCTGGTGGGAGAACGCCCGAAGAAACGGATGGGTGAACGGTTTGTCATTCCCCTGATGAATCTGGGGGCCCGGCTGTCCGGCAAACTGGCCCGGTATCGGCCGGTTCCGGCCGGCACAGTGGCGGATGCCATGGTGCGTGCAGCGGTCTATCCGGCTCCGGAGCACCGTGTTGTGGAATGGGACGAGATTTTTGCGCTGGCCGGAGAAACAGATCAGTCCTGATCAGATACCGGATCGGCGTACCGCCTGATTTTTTCCAGGGATTTCCGTTTCTTTTTCGGCAATGGTGTACCGTCCGGATAGCCCAGGCTGATGAGAATATCAATCTGCGTGGTCTCGGGCAGCCCCAGAACGTCCCGCACACCATCTTCTTTGAACCATCCCAGCCAGCAGGTCCCCAGGCCCAGTTCTTCCGCCTGGAGGGTCAGATGATCCCCTGCAATGCCGATATCGATCAGGTTGTAGCGGACATCCCGGATTTTTCCACCCAATCGGGCAATATATTTTGAGTTTTCAGTGATTATGACAATCAGCACAGGGGCGGTTTTCACAAACCGGTTCAGCCGGTACATGCCGGAGCAGGCCGTGTCCACGATTCGGTCAATGGTATTCCGGTCGTCCACCACGATGAAGGACCAGGGCTGGGAATTGCAGGCGGATGGCGCCAGCCGGGCAGCGTCCAGGCATTGATCGATCAGTTCCCGGGATACCGTACGTCCATCATAGGAACGGATGCTGTGCCGTTTTCGTACCAGCTGATCAAAATTCATCGGGAGCCTTACCGTTTGGCACCCGAAAGTGACCAGATGGCCAGACCGCCGGCAAATGCAAAGGCAATCCAGGATACCAGCGACGGGATGTTGTACGGTCCGAAAACAAATGTCCAGCCCTCCAGGTTTCGGAGCAAGTGTGCGAGACAGATCAATGTGAATACAATACCGGAAACCAGGCGATACAGGTCCCAATGTTTCATCTGTTCCTCCTGTCTGGATCAATGGCATCATTTTACATGAAAAAGCCCGCCGATGTGGCGGGCTGTTGACAGTGCAATCCGGGCAATAACAGTCAGCGAATGAAATCTGTTTTCAACGCATGAATGTCGTTGCCGTATTCGGCCATCATGGTCCGGACCAGGTTGGCCAGGTACTGGATCCGTGCATCCCCTTCGGTCAGGAAGTATCGGAACAGTTCCCGCTTTTCTTCATGGGCCTCTGCAAGCGGCAGGTAGAGCTTCATCCGATAGAGAATGGAGGCCATTTCCACCAGGTAGTTGGCCACATAGTCCTGGAACTCCCGGTTTTCTACCTGCTGGCTTTCCGCGATCACGTCCAGCGCCAGCCGGTTCAGTTTGAGGACCTGATCTTTCTGTGCTGCCAGTGCCGGGGTGTCCAGGTCGGCGACGGTTTCCATTTCCTTTTCGAACAGGCCGGAAACAATGGCACCGATAGCAGCGACGACCTGGAGCTGGGTGGTCCCTTCATAGATGTTGGTGATCCGGGCGTCCCGGCACAGCCGTTCCACCGAGAAATCCTTCATATACCCCACGCCGCCGTGGATCTGCAGCGAGTCATAGGTGACCTTGTTGGCCATTTCAGTGGCGGTAAACTTGGACAGCGGTGTCAGGAAGTCCGCCAGGCTGGTGGCTGCTTTCAGCTCGGATTTCACCTTTTCGCCCGCTTCCGCCAGATGCTCGTACCGTTCCATGTGGTCCACGGCCTGTGCGGTGTGATAGAGCAGGGCCCGCGTGGTTTCCACTTCCACCTGCATTTTCTTCAACATCTGGTAAACGGCCGGTATTGCCACGATTCGTTTGCCGAATTGTTCCCGGTCGTTTGCATAGGCCTGTGCTTCATCCAGTGCCGCCTGGGCAATCCCCAGTGCCTGGGCCGCAACGGCCAGCCGGGCGCCGTTCATCAGCGACATGACATACTTGATCAGTCCGAATTTCCGGCGGCCCACCAGCTCGCAGGGTGCCATGTTGAACTGGAGTTCGCAGGTGGGTGACCCGTGGATGCCCAGCTTGCTTTCAATGCGGCGCACCTGGATGTGCTCATCCTTTTCATAGAGGAACATGGACAGTCCGCGGCCGCCCGTGGTGCCGGGTTCGGACCGGGCCAGTACCAGGTGAATGTCGCCGGAGCCGTTGGTAATGAACCGCTTCACGCCATCCAGATACCATTTGCCGTCTTTCTCAATGGCCTTCAGGTTGACGGCCTGGAGATCGGAGCCGGCATCCGGTTCGGTCAATGCCATGGCACCGCTGACTTCCCCTTTGGCAAACCGGGGCAGTACACGCTGTTTCTGATCTTCATCCCCGAACTTCTGCAGGGTGACGGCAATATCCTGGAGTCCATACAGGTTCATCAGCGAGGCATCCGCCTGGCTGACCATTTCCACGATGATGGTATTCACCGACACCGGCAATGCCAGTCCGCCGAACCGCCGTTCCAGCAACGCGCCCATGTATCCGGCGTCTGAAAGTGTCTGCATGTTTTCCATGGTTTCCGGTGCCCATCGCACCACGCCGTTCTCAAACGAACATCCCTGCTCGTCCACAGCTTCGGCCCGGGGGGCAATAAACTCACCGGCGATCCGTCCCGCGTTTTCCAGCAGCATGCTGTACCATTCGGTTGCTTCTGCCAGGGAACGGAGTGCATGGGGGTCATCCGACTGGAAATCATGTTCCAGGTAACGGACAATGGTCTCCAGGTCCATGACGGAGAAGTGGAATTTCCGGCTTTCATTGTAGAAGTTGGCCATCACGACTCCTCCTTCAGATACTTGATCATCATGGGGATGACCTCTTTCATGTCCGCCACGATGCCCATATGGGCAATCTTGAAGATGGGTGCATCGGGGTCGGAGTTAATTGCAACAATCTTGCTGGATTCTTCCATTCCCGCCCGATGCTGGACGGATCCGGAAATGCCGCAGGCGATATAGAGTTTGGGCCGGACCACCGCACCGGTCTGGCCGATCTGCCGGTCCTTATCGGCGAAACCGAAGTCAACCGCTGCCCGGCTGGCACCCACCTCGGCACCCAGTGCGGTTGCCAGGTCAAATACCAGTTTGAAGTTCTCCCGGCTGCCCACGCCGGCACCGCCGGCTACGATGATGTTCTTTGCACTGAAGTTGACCTTGGACTCTTTTACAACCGTCTCAATGAATTCACTCTTGATCCAGTTGTTGTCCAGCTCAAATGCAAAATCATGGATATTGGCTTCCCTTTCCAGGGTATGTTCCGGCAGGCGCATGACCCCTTCCCGTACGGTTGCCATGATGGGGCGGTGTTCCGGGGTGACGATGGTGGCCAGAATGTTGCCGCCGAATGCCGGTCGCACCTGGAAGAGAATCTTGCCGCCTACCTTGTGGTCATCGATGTACAGCTGGGTGCAGTCGGCGGTGAGTCCGGTGCCCAGCGTAGAGGCAACCAGCGGGGCAATATCGCGGCCGTTGTGGGTGGCGCCGAACAGGACAAAATCCGGCGCTTCATGGGTTACCATGGTGGACAACACATGCTTGTAGGCAATGGAATGCAGGTGTGCCAGGCGCTGGTCGGTGAACCGGACCAGGCGGTCCATACCATAGCCGAACAACCGTTCGGTATCTTCGGGAAGCTGATCGCCAGCGAACAGCCCGATGACTTCACCGCCGTGCTCGTCCATCAGGGTCCGGGCTTTCCAGGTCAATTCCATGGAGACATCCCGCAGCTTGTTGGTGACCGGGTTCTTTTCAATAAAGACAGCGGTTTTCATCGGTCCACCTCCACGTAGTCTTTCATGATGTTGCGGACCAGTTCCTGGATGCCGGTCTTTTCCGGGTTGAACAGTTGGAGATCAGTTCCGGTCAGGGTGATGGACTTGATCTTGTGGACCTTGGTGGGACTCCCGGAAAGGCCGCATTCTTCCACCGGCAGGTCCAGGTCGTCCAGTGTCAGGACCGGGATGGCGTTGCCGGATTCAACCGCGGTTTTCCGTTTATCTTCGTCCAGGTCCGTTTCGATCACGGCCCGGAATCCCCTCAGCATATTCAGGGCGTTGGGATAACGGGGTTCATTGGCAGAGCCGGTGACGGTTAACAGCACCGGGAAACCGGTCCGGATGACTTCGGTGCGGGTTTCCCCGTCCCGTTCCACCGTGAGACCGTCTTCGTCAACTGCCACCAGTTCGTTTACATAGGTAACCTGGTTGAAGTCCAGTTTTTCCGCAACCTGGGGGCCCACCTGGGCCGTATCCCCGTCAATGGCCTGCCTGCCGGCCAGAACCAGGTGTACGTTTCCCAGTTTCTCAATGGCCTTTGCCAGCACCTTGGACGTTGCCAGCGTGTCTGCCGCTGCAAACCGCCGGTCCGTCACCAGCCAGACATGATGTGCACCCATGTAGCGTGCATGTTTCAAAATTTCAACCGCCTTGGGCGGTCCCATGGTGACCACGTGGACCTCCATCCCCAGTCGCTCGCTGATGGTTAATCCCATCTCCAGTGCGTTCAGATCTTCGGGGTTGAAGATGGCAGGCAATGCTGCCCGGTTCACCGTTCCGTCCGGCTTCATCGCGTCACCAGTGACGTTCGCCGTGTCCGGAACCTGTTTGGCCAGAACCACAATCTTCTTCATTTCTCCTCCATGATACGAGCACAGATATGCGCACATCATAAAGCAAAGGGCATTGATATTCAACGTTACTGTGGGTGGGCGGGTTGTTTGAAAAGGAGTTGTATTTCCCCTTGACACGGTTAAAGTGCAGTCTATAATGGTATACCGGTGACGCGGGGTAGAGCAGTCAGGTAGCTCGTCGGGCTCATAACCCGGAGGTCGTGGGTTCAAATCCCACCCCCGCTACCAATTTTTAATTGACACGGCGCTCCGTGAGACGGAGCTTTTCTAGTTTTGCGCCTTTTTGCTTGACGGAACCAGATAACGTGTGATAAATTTTCTCGCTGACTGTAGAGATTCCGATGGAGGACGTGGGCATGTACGCAATCGTCGAAACCCAGGGCAAACAGCATAAGGTGACCGAAGGTAAGGTTCTCATCGTAGACCGCCTGGAAGCCGAAGAAGGAAGCACTGTAGATCTGAACCAGGTGATGCTGCTGGGTTCGGATGACAATGTGAAGGTCGGAGCACCTTACGTTGACGGCGCTTCCGTCACCGCCAAGGTCCTGGAACACAAGAAGGGCAAGAAAGTCCTGGTATTCAAGAAGAAGAGACGGAAACAGTATAAGCGGTTGAAAGGCCATCGTCAGGCCCTGACCGTGTTGAAAATCGAAGGAATCAAGGGGTAAACCATGGCTCATAAGAAAGGACAAGGTAGCTCCAGGAACGGACGCGATTCCAATGCAAAGCGCCTGGGCGTGAAGCGGCAGGATGGACAGCTGGTGAATGCCGGTACTATCATTGTTCGTCAGCGCGGCACCAAGATTAAACCGGGTGAAAATGTGGGTCGTGGTAAAGATGACACACTGTTTGCTCTGGAAACCGGTGTGGTTCGGTTCAAGGACCGCGGTCGGATGGGCAAATTTGTGAACGTGACGGCAGAAACGCTTCACTAATATAGATCGAGAGATCGCACTTGGGGGCTTTTCGAAGCCCCCTTTTCTTGTTTTCGGGAGTATGCATGTTTGTTGACCAATTGGTTGTGGAAATTCAAGCCGGCAGCGGCGGCAATGGCTGTTCCAGTTTCCGGCGGGAGAAGTATGTGGCCAAGGGTGGTCCTGACGGCGGTGACGGCGGTAACGGTGGTTCAGTTGTCCTGATCGGGGACCGGTCCCAGAACAGCCTGGTGAAAGTACGGGCCAGGCAGCATTACCGCGCGGAGCGGGGTGTGCACGGAATGGGAAAAAACATGCATGGCCGGACCGGGGAAGATTGTGAAATCAAGGTCCCGGTGGGGACCATTGTCCACAACGTGGAAACCGGTGAGTTGATGGCCGAAGTCATGGAAGACGGTCAGCAGGTGGTTATTCAGCGGGGCGGACATGGGGGCAGGGGCAATGCCCGTTTTGCCACCTCGACCAACCGTGCGCCGCGATACCGGGAACCGGGGGAAGAAATTCTGCCGATCAAAATCCGGATGGAACTGAAGTTGATCGCGGATGTGGCCATCGTGGGGTTCCCCAATGCCGGCAAGTCTACACTGATTTCCCGTATTTCCAGTGCCACACCGAAGATTGAGGATTATGAATTTACCACGTTGCACCCGAACCTGGGCGTGGTCCAGTATGAAGACTACAAGACCTTCGTGGTTGCCGATATTCCAGGGCTGATCGAGGGTGCGGCGGAAGGCCGCGGGTTGGGTATCCGTTTCCTGCGTCACATTGAACGGACCCGGATGTTGCTTCACCTGTTGGATGGTGCCGGTCCACACGGCTCTTTGGTCTCCGAACTGGATGTGATCCGTCGGGAGATCCGGAAGTTTAACCCGGATATGCTGGACCGGACCTGGATGGTTGCGGTGAACAAGATGGATGCCGTCCATCCGGAAGCCGACCTGGATGAACTGGAAGCCCATTGTCGGGAGCAGGGGGTGCCGTTCTTTGCCATTTCCGGTGTCACCGGGCAGGGAATTGATGCCCTGGTCCGGGAACTGGGGCAGGCGGTGGAGAAAATTCCGCCCATGCCGGGTATAATGGAACAGGAGTCCGGGGAAATAAAGAAGGAAGATAAGCGATCCTACCTTGACGAGGTGTAAATGATCGGAATTTACGGAGGCAGTTTTGATCCGGTACACGTTGGACACGTCCAGGTGGCCCGGTTTCTACTGGATGCCGCCGGCCTTTCAAGATTGATTTTCGTTCCCGCTTATTCCCATGCATTTGACAAGTCACTGACCCCCTACCATCATCGGGAACACATGCTGAGACTGGCAACAATGGATATGCCGGATATCGGTATTTCCGATATTGAGAAACTGAAGGGCGGGACCTCTTATACCATTGATCTGCTCCGCTTGCTGGACCAGTTATATGGGACCGGCCAATATCGGTTTATTACCGGTATGGACAATCTCAACACGTTTTTGAAGTGGAAAGACTGGGATACCATACTCCGGAACTGGAACCTGGTATTTACCACCCGGGCGGGAATAGAACCCGATCGAACAGTTCTGAACAAGATGGCGCAGGTTGCCGGGGGCGGGCTGCAACAGGTAGACCGGTTGGATGTGGATCATGACGGTTCTGTGTTGATTACTGTTCCGGACTGGCCCCTGTCCGCCAGCATGATGCGAAAATTGCTTTTGAACGGGGAAAGGCCATCTGATATGATGGACTCGAAAGTACTTGACTACATTAATGATCAACAACTATACAGATTGGAGAGGTGAGGATGGACTTGCTGGACACCATCGTAAGCGCCGCGGAAAATAAAAAAGCAGAAAACGTGTCGGTGCTGAAGGTGACAGAATTGACCACGATTGCCGATTATTTCGTCATTCTGAATGGTGGATCCGTGACCCAGAACCAGGCAATCGCCGATGGTATTCTGAAATCGGTGAAACAGAAGCCCCTGAGCATGGAAGGCTATGACATGGCCGAGTGGATCCTGATCGACTTCGGTGAAGTCATTGTTCATGTATTCTCCGAAGAAAAGCGGGGATTCTACAACCTGGAGAGCCTCTGGGCGGATGCGGAAAAACTGATCCGTCGGGATGAACATTAATGTACTCTGGCCCGGTAAAACCAGGGATAAACGTCTGGTCGGGCTGGAAGATGAATATTTGAAGCGGGTGGGCCGGTTTCACAAGGTGGAGCGGCTGGTGTTGAAAGAAAGCAGAAACGCAGATCCGCTTCGGAAGACAATGGAAGAAGGTGAGCGTTTCCTGGACCGGATCACCGGCAGGGACCGGGTCGTGGTGATGACCGAGAATGGCCGGCATCTGGATTCCCGGTCATTTGCCGGCTTCGTTGAGCAGCATATGACCTATGGTTCCGGTGACCTGTTGTTTCTGGTCGGGGGAGAGAATGGTTTCAGTGAATCGGTGCTGGACCGTGCCGATGAAAAGATATCCCTGTCGCCCATGACGTTTACCCACGAGTGGGCACGGGTATTGTTGATGGAACAGTTATACCGGGCATTTACGATTATCCGGAATGTCCGGTACCAGAGGTGAATGATGAAGTATCGACACATGTTCCTGTTGTTGTTGCTGGCGGTTGCGCTGGTGTTTATCGGTTCGGCATTTTATCTGAACCAGGCGTTGCTGGCCCGGGATTTCCGGTTGCCGTTTCAGATGACCATCTCGGTGGAACACCTGCTGATCATGGTATTTGTGGCCGGGATCCTGATTGCGTTCCTGCTGTATCGTTCTATCCGTCTGGATAACAACCTGACCTGGTCGTCCAACCGCATCTTTGTTCGTGCCCTGAACCACCTGTATGCGGATCGGTTTGAAGATGCGTTTGATGAAATCGAAGCCGCATACAAAAAATCGGGCAACAACTATGACATCCTGATGACCCGAGGGGTGATCTGCAAGCGGATGGAACGGATACCGGAGGCCCTGGGAAGTTTTCAGAAAGCCTTTTCACGAAAACCGACCATCCAGGCATATTTGAAAATTATCGATCTGCTGGATCATCATGGGGCAGAAATGGAGTCCGCAGTTTTGTCCAAGCTGTTGCAGAAGCTGAGCCGGGAGTCCCGTCCGGCGGCTTACCGGGCATTGCTGGACCACCTGAAACGGTCTGGAGAATGGACACTGGCATTCAAGGCATACCGGAAGGCGCGTAAGGAAGACACCGGCCGGTTCCCGGAAACGGAGGGCGCCGAGCTTCGTTATGAGCTGGGCAAATTGCGAGGATCCCGGCGGATCATGAAGGATCTGATCGGTGATTTCCCGTCATTCGCGCCGGCTTACGCGACCTACGCGGACTTGTTGAAGGAATCCGGTGACACAGAAGAAATGCTCAAGGTATTGAAGGAAGGGTTCAGGCGGACCCGGATCGTGATCTTTTTGCAGAAGATTGAAGACCATTTGCTGACCAACGAGAATCCGGAACGGGCAGTGGAAGAGCTGGGCCAGATCATGCTCAATGAAAACCATCATGTACTGGCCAGATTCTACCTGGGGAAGCTTTACTACCGGCTGGAAATGCTGGACAAGGCCCGTGAAATTTTTGAAAACCTGGAAGGGGAAGTGGAATACATTCCCGCATTGCCGCATTTCCTGGCCCATATCTATTTCCGCAAGGGCAACGTACAGACCGCATTCCGGTATATGGAAGAGCTGGTGGAACGTACCCATGTCCTGTCATTCCGGTTCCACTGTGACAACTGTCATGAATTGCTGGACGAATGGACCGAGCGTTGTCCCAAGTGCAGCACCATCAATTCCGTACGGATGATATACGAGGAATTGAAATCGGATACGGCACCGATTTTCATGCTCTGAGAATCGGCTTATGCTACAATTTTCCGGACAATTTATCCTGATGATCTGTGCATGGAGGCACTATGGCTGGACACAGTAAATGGGCAAACATCAAACATAAGAAGGCCCGAGAAGACGCCAAGCGGGGCAAAGTATTTACCCGGTTGAACAAGGAAATTACCGTAGCGGCCCGGCTGGGCGGTGGTGATGAGTCGGCGAACCCCCGGCTTCGCAGTGCTGTTGCGGCGGCAAAAGCCGCGAACATGCCGGCGGACAATATCAAGCGGGCAATTCAAAAGGGCACCGGTGAACTGGAAGGCGTTACCTACGAAGAAGTGACCTACGAAGGGTACGGTCCGGGTGGTGTGGCGGTGATTGTTGAGACGCTCACGGATAACCGGAACCGGACGACGCCGGAAGTCCGGCACCTGTTCAGCAAGTATGCGGGAAACCTGGGTGAAAACGGCTCGGTATCCTGGAAATTCAACAAGCAGGGATACATTATTATTCAGAAAGATGTGATCAATGAAGATGACCTGATGGAACTGGTCCTGGAGCACGGGGGCGATGACATTCAGGATGAAGGCGAAACCTGGGGCGTGTATACCGAGACCGCCAGCTTTGAGCCGGTTCGGGCGGCGCTGGAGGCCGCCGGTATTGACATGCTGGAAGCCAACCTGTCCATGATTCCCAGTACAACTACAAGGCTTGACGGTAAAAAACTGCAGTCCATGTTGAAATTGCTGGATGCATTTGAAGACCATGATGATGTGCAGAATGTCTGGTCCGATATGGACTTTGATGAGGCGGACCTGGAAGACTGATGCGCATTATCGGTATCGATCCGGGCACCAATATTACCGGTATCGGCATTCTGGAAAGTGACGGCGGGGGGACATGTTCCCCCGTTTTTTTCGGCGCATTACGGTTTCCGGAGAAGGATCTGTGGCGTACGCTGCCGGATTGTCACCGGCAGTTGACCGATATCATCCAGACGTATCGACCGGGATTTGCTGCCATTGAAGATGTGTTTTACGGTGCCAATGTGAAATCAACGGTGAAACTGGCCCACCTCCGCGGTGTGGTCATGGCGGTTCTCGGCCTGGCAGAAATTCCAGTGGGCACCTACACCCCATCCAGTGTTAAGAAGACAGTGGCCGGGTATGGTCAGGCGGACAAAGAGCAGATCCGTTTCCTGATGGAACATGAATTGGGCGTGGACCTGGCCGGTGAACCCCTGGACGTATCCGATGCATTGGCTGTCGCCATGTGTCATGCCCAGCACCTGGTATTTGAACAGCGATAAAATAATCAGTGTTCGGTACAGAGATTGTCGATATGGGAAGCGGGACAGAAATAATTCCCCTGGGCGATTTTCACGCCCATTTTCATCAGCCGGTTGGCAATGGCCTCATTTTCCACGTATTCGGGGATGGTCTTCAGACGTAACGCGTAGGACATGTTCACAATGGTGTTGACCACCTTGAATGTTTCCGGTGAATGCTCCATGCCCCGGATCATTTCCCCGTCCACCTTCAAATATTCAACCGCGCCGCTCTGTGACAGGGAGGCCACGGTATACAATGAAGAATAGCCGGTACCAAAATCATCAATTGCGAACTTGACGCCATAGTGTTCATTGATAAACCGGATGACGTCAACATTCTCCAGGACGGCCTGTTCCGTCAGTTCAATTGTCAGTGAGAGTCCGACCCGCTTCAATTCGTTGACCGTGTTTTTCAGCACGTTCCGGAACGAAGCGGATTTCAGTGAAAAGGGACTGACATTGAGAAATATTTTGTCCGTCACACTGCGGATCTGGTCCTGGTAGTCCCGAATCCGTTCAAACACCAGAGAATCCAGTTTCAGGATCATTCCCAGGTCGTACACGGTCTGAATAAACTCTTTTGCGGAAATGATTTCATCCGGGGTGACAATGCGGGCCAGGGCTTCCAGGTTGTACACATCCCGTGTCTCCATTTCCACCACCGGCTGGAAGAACAACTGGATGTTTTTCTCGTTCAACGTGTTCTGGATGAACTGGATCTGTTTGTAGCTTTTGACGATTCCTTCGATAACCGATTGTTTTTCATCTGTACCGAGATAGTAGAGGTTGTCTTCAGAGAAATCCGATTTGGTGGAGACAAACGCAATCAGTTTCTGCAGCATGTCACGGGAATAGCTTTCCCCGGCCTTGAATTCCACTACACCCAGCGAAAAGGTGAATGCGATGGTATTCCCTTCCAGCTCAATTGCGATATTGTCGAGTTTTTTCAAAAGTTTACGGCTGGGTCCCGCGATAGAGGCTTCATGCCGGTCTGTCACGAAGATGAATACCTTGCCGTTCTCGTCATCAACAAAAAAGCCGCTCCTGGAAAGCACCGGAATAAAATTGTTGAGCAGCTGCTGGACTTCCTGCCGAATGGTGAGACCGACCTCGTCACCCCAGATCCGGGTCATGGCCCCCAGGTTCTTGGTATGCACAATCATCACGTGAGACAGTCTGTTGTTTTTCATTGCCGCAAACATATAATCAATGAACCGTTTTTCCCGGTTCTGTACATAGGCCAGGTACAATTCGTTCAGTGTGTGCAGGAAATACAGGGTCTTTTTACCGATTTCTTTTGCCAGGATAAACATCTGTAAATAGTTTCGATTCCGGAAGTCCCGGGCCAGGGAAGCAGCCAGTTGTTCAATGGAAAGATGAAGCAGTTTTACCCAGTCCTGTTCATCCCCGAGCAGTACGGCGGTTTCCGGTCTGGCCAGCCATCGGTCCAGTTCCAGTTTCATTTCCTCCACCGGCGGCAGCAGCGCTTCATCGTCTCCTCGGATGGCCTGGGCCACTGCCTGGACCCACTTCATGTGTGGACTGAGGTCATGGCGGTTCTTGAACTCGGACATGAACACGAATTCCAGTTCGTCCAGGTCCTTGTGCAGATATCCCTTGGTCGTATAATTTTTCAGATCATTGAAGAAGTCATTGATTCGGGCATAATACCGGCTCAGCATGCCCACGTCAGACAGGGTACGGATGAAACCCTGGTGGAAAAAATTCAGAATGGCAATGAGATTGACAACAGGTGCCCCGGATTGGTAATAGTGATAACCCAGATCCACGAAAGTCTGTTCCCGTCCTTCATCCGTGTCCAGAAGCGCATCCAGTAGTGTTTCCCGTAGGGTTCCGAGAACCTCCTTGGGGTCTTCTGCTTCAACGGTTCCGACGACACAGCAGTCCAGCACCTCTTCCGGATGGCTGGACTCCATAAAGGCCGCAAACATACCGACAAGTTCTTTCACGGATTTTCCTTTTCGGGTCTTCTCTCTATGAGTATACCAGAAAGCCAAATCAGCAGGCAAAATAGAATCTGTATGGTTTTTATCTTCTATTGCAAAGGAGAGAGCCGGAAAAGCACTGGTGTGATAGGATACACATGGATAATGCTTCAACTATCTGATTCTGTTGTGGAGAAATCATGACACGTTTGCTGCTGTATGTGGTCCTGGCCCTGGTGGTGTCCTTCGTGTGTTCAATCCTTGAAGCCGTTTTGTTGTCTGTTACACCGGCTTTTGTTCGGGCCGAACGGGAAAAAGGGACCGCTTCCGGTGCGAAGCTCTATCGCCTGAAGAAGGATGTGGAACGGCCGCTGGCCGCGATCCTGAGTCTGAATACCATTGCCAATACCATTGGCGCGGCCGGTGTGGGTGCGGAAGCGACCCGGCTGTTCGGAAATGCCTGGCTCGGTCTGGTTTCGGGCATGCTGACCCTGTTGATCCTGGTTTTTTCGGAGATTATTCCCAAAACACTGGGCGCGGTGTTCTGGCGCAAACTGGCCGCTCCGGCGGCACACATGCTCCCGGTCATGATTGTATTGCTGTCGCCACTGGTTTGGCTTGCGCGGGTCATCACCCGGACCATTTCCCGAAGTGCCGATGATATGCTGATCAGTCGCGATGAACTGACCGCATTGACAGCCATGGCGGCCTCTTCGGAAGAATTTCATCAACAGGAAGTACAGATCATTCGCCATATTCTGTCCGCAAGCCATTTGAAGGCAAGCGACATCATGACACCCCGAACGGTTGTGACGGCGTTGCCGCAGGAAACAACGGTCTCCCAGGTGCTGGCTTCCCATCCGACCCTGCCGTTTTCCCGGTTGCCGGTATTCCAGGATTCCCTCGATGACAGTGATGCGTTTGTGTTGAAAGACGAAATCCTGGCGGAACTGGCTGCCGGTCGAGCGGATACGCAGCTGCTGGACCTGGCACGGCCGATCCTCACTGTGCCGGATTTTCAGCCGTTGCTGACACTGTTTGAATACCTGTCGGACAGTCGAAGCCACATTGCCCTGGTGGTGGATGAGCATGGTGGTGCAGAAGGTGTGGTGACACTGGAAGATGTGGTTGAATCCATGCTGGGATTTGAGATCATGGATGAAGCAGACGAGGTTGAGGATATGCAGGTATTGGCCCTGCGGTTGCAGGAACGGCGACGCGCACGCAGACAGCGGGAACAATCGTCATCCACAGGGAAAGAATATAAGGAGGGGTCATGAACGATCCGATACCACAGGGATCCATGCTGCAACGATTTCGTACCACGACCATTATCTGGTTTGCCATGCTGTTCAGTGTTCTCTTGTATGCCGGATTGGTGGAGGCGTTTCACCGGGGTCTGATTGCGCGGAATGTTCCGGCGGAACTGGCCAATGCGGATCGGATTCATCTGATCCTACTGGGCTTTGCTGTCCTGACTCTCTTCATGGCGGGTACCATCAAGACCATCTTGTTGCGGGGACTTGAAGTGGTTCCCCGGCCGTCCGCGGCGGAAGCCGCACAGAAACTGCAGACCGCCACGATTGTAACGGCTGCCATTTCAGAATCTGTTGCAATTATGGGATTGGTTGAATATATGCTGTTGAACCGGTACGGCTCTTTTTACCTGTTCATCGGGCTTGCCCTGCTGGGTTTCCTGATTCACGCACCAAAGGTCTCCCAGTGGATGCGCTATGCCGGGTCCAGCAGCAGCCTGGAGAACGGGTCCTGATCAGCCTTCCAGATAGCTGCCGACCGCCTCTGCTTCATCGGTGAAGATGTCAAAAATGCTGAACAACTGGGCAATCTGAAGGATGTCCTGGATTTTCTGTGAAATGTTCAACAACTTGAGCTTGCCCCCGGCCTTGGCGACCTTGGTGTAGCAACTGACCAGTTCACCGGTTCCGGAAGAATCGATGTAACTGACCCGGGCCATGTTGAGAACAATTTTGTTACGCCCATTTTCAACCAGGTCTTCGATATGGTTGCGTAGCGCCACATCCCCGGCACCGATGGTGATCTTGCCCTTCAGGTTCAGTACGGTGACTTCACTGATTCTCTTTTCGCTGACTTCCAGCATATCGACAGGCTCCTATCCAATCTGTTTTTCCATAATCAGCGTGAATCCCTGGTCCAGTCTTTCGCTCCGGACCCGATCCATGGCCTTCTGGATGAAGAGAAACCCCCTACCGGAAGCCCGGAGGAGATTCTCGGGGGAAGTGGGATCCGGAACTTCTTCCAGATCCACACCGGGCCCCCGATCGGTTATGGTCATGACCAGCCTGGATTTTTCCAGGTTGACTTCAAATATGACGGGGACTTCAGGGTCTTCCCTGTTCCCGTGTCGGATGGCGTTGACCAGGGCCTCCTGCAAACCCACCCAGCACCAGTACAGCGTATCTTCATCCATCAGCCCGTGGGTGTTGGCGAAGTTTTCAAACGCTGTCTTGGCAACATCCAGAAACCGGATGTCCGAGCTCAGTGTGAGTTTGAAGTGTCCCCGTCTGACCATCGACCTATCTGTATCCTTTCAGAATTTCATAAAATTC
>CAZDKZ010000009.1:0-3170 GCA_964506215.1 uncultured Holophagae bacterium | reverse complement strand
ACGGAACGTGCCTGTTCATCCACAATCACCACCTGACCCAGACCCGGCAGAATTTCTTCCATGGTTTCCAGGTACAGGCGTTTCTTGGTGATGGCGGGCGCTTTTCGATACTCTGAAAGAATCTGTTCAAAGCGTGACACGTCACCCCGTGCCTCGTTGACCCGTCTCAATGCATATCCTTCCGCTTCCTGGATTTTCTGGAGGGCTTCCCCTTTTGCCGCGGGGATGACCTTGTTGTACTGCGCCCAGGCTTCATTTACCATACCTTCTTTTTCCTGAATTGCCTGGTTGACCTCGTTGAAGGAGGGCTGCACCTGTTCCGGCGGGTTGACATCCTGAAGGACGACCCGGTTGACATCCAGTCCCGTTTCATACTGTCTGCACATCTCCTGGATCATGGCCAGGGTGGTAATTGAGATTTCCTCTCTGCCAGTGGTCAGTACTTCATTGATCGACCGGTCACCGACCACTTCACGCATGGCGGCTTCACAGATGTTCCGGAATGTCTCTTCCACGTTTCGAACCCGGAAGAGATACTGAACCGGGTCCTTCACCTTGTATTGGACAATCCACATGATCTCACCGATGGAGAGGTCTCCTGTCAGTGTCTTGGCTTCCAGCTCATAGCCACGGGTGCTGTAGGTAGTTTTTACACCCGGTTTCAAGGTTCTGAAACCGAATTCCTGTTTCAGCTGCCGTTTTACGGCAACTTTGTCGACAGTTTCAATCCGGAAGGGCATTTTGAAATGCAGTCCCGGGTCCACAGTGCGGCTGTACTTCCCAAACCGCTTGATCACGGCAACTTCATCCTGGTCCACGGTGTACCAGCTGTCCAGCGCCAGGATCAGGATTGGAATGATCCAGAGCAGATTTAGAAACCGGCGAAACTTTGCGCCGATGTCCTTCAGCTCGTTGATATCGATAACCTGTTGATTCATGGCATTTCTCCCGTCTTGTAGGGTTGGCAGAATTGTATCATAGAAACCTCCTTAAATTCCGGCATAGCCATGCCAGTACGTTCATTGAAATTCCTACCTTTGTTCAACCCTCGTTATTCATCCTGCTTCGCCCTTTTGGTACACTGGTAGCGTTCGTACTGAATCCAACATGAAGGAGAATTACATGTCACAGCGTGAGACCATTCGAGCGTATTTTCGTGAGAATAAGGATAAGATCCGGAAGATGATTGTGGACCTGACAACCGAGATGTGTCGGGAGAAGACGGTGAATGTCGTATCCGAAAAACTGTCGGAACATCCGTATCTGAAGTTCCGCGGTGAAGAATACCGGGTGGGTGAAATTGTCAAGCGGGTATTGGACGAAATGGACGTGCCGTTTGAAGAACATGCCCGGATGGAAGGGCGCCCGAATATTATCGGTACAATCGGGCAGGATGAGAACGGGAAGCGGTTGATGATGCCGGCCCACATGGATATTGTCCCTGCCGGTGAAGGTTGGGACGGTGATCCGTTCGAAGTCACCGAAAAAGACGGGTTCCTGTACGGTCGTGGCACATTGGATAACAAGGGACCATTGGCCTCGATCCTGGCTGCTGCACTGGTACTGAAGGAATCCGGTGTGGGTGACGCGCTTCCCGGCCAGTTCCAGGTGGCGGCCCTTTCAGACGAAGAAGCGGAAGATCCGGATGGGGTGGATTATGGGATTGGCTTCCTGGTGGAAGAAAACAAGGTGAATCCCACCTTCGCCATCATCCCGGATATCGGCGAGAATATGAAGGGTATTGATATTGCGGAAAAGGGCCGGACCGTTATCAAGATTACTGCAATCGGCAAGCAGGCCCACGGTTCTACCCCGGAACGGGGCGTGAACGCGGTTTACATGATGGCCCGGCTGGTGAACCGGATTGAACAACTGAAACTGGATTTCGTCAAGCATGACGTGCTGGGTGAACCCAGCCTGAACCTGGGTGAAATGCACGGCGGTGCGGCACCCAATATTGTTCCCGGAACAGCGTACATTTACCTGGACATCCGCACCGTTCCCGGTATGACGAAGGAAAGCGTGCTGAACCAGTTGAAGGGCGTGGCGGACCAGGTGGAAGGTGAATTCACGTTTGACGTGATGGCCTGGAACGAGCCGCATGGCATTGATCCGGACAATGAACTGGTCCATGCCATCAAGAAGAATGCGAAAGAGGTCATCAACCTGGAACCGGATGCATTCGGGATGGGTGGCGGCACATACGCAAAGACGATGAACCTGTCCGGGATCCTGGCGGTTGGTTGGGGCCCCGGTGACGATGAAGCATTCCACGTGGCCAATGAATATGTGGAAATTGAACAGCTGGTTGATTTTGCGGAGATGACCTGTCTGTGCGCGATTGATCTGCTCAGTTGAGGTTTCGCGCCGGTCAGGGAATGACGGGAGACATGGATGGTGTCACTGCAACAGGGAATTGACCGGTTTCTCAACTATCTGATTGTTGAAAAAGGGCTTGCCCGGAACACACTGGACGCCTATCGGGGCGATCTGGAGCGGTTCGGGGAGTTTCTGGAACAGGAAGACACAACAATGGAACGGGCGACCGAAGACACGGTCGCCCGTTATGTTGCCTGGCTGTACAATGCGGGCTATTCGCCCCGCTCCATCATGCGCTACAGTTCCGCACTGCGTCACTTTTACCGGTTTCTGACCGAAGAAGGCATCCTTGTCGAAAATCCCACCGACATCCTGGAAAGTCCCCGGGCATTCAAGCTGTTGCCCAAGTATCTGACGGACAGTGAGGTGGATGCCCTGTTGAATCTGCCGGATGTGGAAACGCCACTGGGTTTGCGGGACAAGGCGATGGTGGAATTGTTGTATGCCACGGGCCTGCGGGTTTCGGAACTGGTGGGCCTGAAACTCAACGACCTGAACCTGGAAGAATGTTTCCTGATTACGTTTGGTAAGGGGAGCAAGGAGCGGCTGGTGCCGTTTACAACGGCGGCCCGGGACTGGGTGATCCGGTACCGGGATGAAGCGAGAACTGTCCTGCTGAAGGAGAAGAACAGTCACATGCTGTTTCTTAACCGGCTGGGCGGACCATTGACAAGGCAGGGGTTCTGGAAAATCCTGAAAGGATACGGGCTTCGGATCGGTATCCGGGACAAGCTGTCTCCCCACACCCTGCGCCATACCTTTGCCACGCATCTGCTGGAACATGGGGCGGA
>CAZDKZ010000008.1:0-49434 GCA_964506215.1 uncultured Holophagae bacterium | reverse complement strand
CCGCCTTGACCTCGCGAAAAACTCCGCCGCAGTAGTTCCGGTGTGCGTGTTTGCGAGGGTAGCTTTGCGGGAGTGAAGGCTTTTCACCAGTGCCCTGCGGGTTCTTTCCCGCCATGACTGTTATGAAATATGCCTGCAAAACGCTGCGCTGTACCGGGAGCCGGGACTGGCTGATGTGTGTGGGAAATGCGTGTCCGTCACACCCTGCGCGTTTGAAAACCCGGTGAACCGCTTGAGGCAGAACCGTTGAGGTTCCCTCTGTAAAACACACCGTTTCTCAGGTTACCCCCGAAATTTTGCCGCTGAAGTTTTGAAATTCCCCTGATGCCACGATTTCCCGGATCCGTTTCACGGCACGGTAAATGTCTTCGTAAGAAATATAGAGCGGGGCAATGCCCAGACGGATATTGTCCGGTGGACGGAAGTCAGGGATCACAACAGGATTCCCGGATTTTTCCGGTCGGATCATGGCCTGGTTGATTCGATAGCCATCCGGGTGTCGCAGGGTGATGTGGGATCCCCGCATTTCGGCAGCTTCGGGTGAGCCCAAGCGGAACCCCAGGGGACGCAGCCATTCATGGAACAGCTTCAGCAGAAATTGTGTCTGTCCCAGGCTCTTTTCCCGAAGTTGATCCATGCCGGCTCCCAAGAGCGTGTCGATACCGGCCAGTACAGGCATCAGCGAAAGCACATGGGGTGTGCCGGCTGCGAAGCGCTGGATATCGGCTGCCGGTTCAAAGGACCGGGCAAAGTCAAACGGTCGCTGGTGGCCGAACCACCCCTGGATGGGTGAATGCAGTTTGCTCTGCAGGTCTTTTCGGACGTACAGGAATGCCGGTGCGCCGGGTCCGCCGTTGAGATACTTGTAGGTGCAGCCCACCGCCAGATCAGTCCCTGTTTCGTTCAAGTGAATGGGTACGGCCCCTGCCGAGTGGCTCAGGTCCCAGAGAACCAGCGCGCCCATCCGATGGGCCATTTCATTGATTTTGTGCATGTCATGGAGAAACGCGCTCTTGTAGGCCACATGGCTGAACGTGAGCAGGGCGGTGTCCGTATCCAGCAGACAATTGACAGCTTCCGGATGAATGGTCATGTCATCGTGACTGTCTACGGTGATCAACTGATGCCGGGGGAACTGGTGACGGACCAGTCCATCCAGCACATAGCGATCCGTTGGGAAATTCAAACTGTCGGTGATAATCCGGTTCCGATTTTCCTGGTACTTCAAGGCGGCAAATGCCAACTTGTACAGGTTGATGGATGTGGAATCGCCCAGCAGGATTTCGTCCGGATCCGCGCCCAGCAGCTGTGCCAGCTTTCCGGCTACCGTGCGGGGCAGCTCCATCCAGTTTTCATTCCAACTGCGAATCAGGCGGCATCCCCACTGTTGTTCCAGCAATTCTGCCATGGTTCCGGTGACCGTAGCGGGCATGCGTCCCAGTGAATTGCCATCCAGGTAAATGGTATCACTGTGATCGTGGTAGAACCGGTCTCGCATGTCCGCCAGGGGATCCTGTCGATCCTGTTGGCGGGCAACCTGCAGGAAATCATTGTCCATCCGGAACACCCCTGTTCAGAAGTTCCGCCACGCCCGGCGTCAGACGCTGCACCCAGGCGGCATACATGGCGGATGATGGATGGAGTCCGTCCGAAGCGAGCAGGCCGTCCTGTTCCGGCACCATCCGGGAAATGTCCGTGATCTCGAAATAGGGTACGCCCCTGCCGGTACAGGTTGCCCGCTTGATCCGATTGTATGCATCGATTTCCGTTGCAATCTGTTTCCTGTTCCGTCCTGCCGCGAAGGGCGTGACGCCCCAGTCCGGTATGGATACCACGAAAACACGGTCTGTCCGGTTGTCGGCCAGTCGGATAGCGGTTTCCAGCAGTTCCTTGAATTCCCGGACAAATACATCAATGTCCATGGACCGGTACTGGTTGTTTACGCCGATTTGAAGGGAAACCAGGTCGTATGTCGTTGACAGTTTACGTTCATCAATGGCGGTCTTCAGCTCCGTGGTGGTCCATCCTGTCTGTGCAATGAACGCCGGATTCTGCATATCAATCCCATTCTCCAGCAGTGCACGGGTCAGTTGTTCAGGCCAACGGTCCTCTGCGGGGACAGCTTCCCCGATGGTGTAGCTGTCACCCAGCGCCAGGAAGGAGAAGGGCGAGGGCAGTTCCGGGTCGGATGATTCCGGTTGCTTTGGCCGGGATGCCGGGGAGCAGGCCAGGCTGAATATGCAGCTTACGGTGAGCAGAAGAAGAAGCTTCATGGTTCCTCCGGGAGTCGATGTTGCTGGCATCAGTCTAGTAAAGGTTGTCGGTCAAGGCAAGCAATCTGAGATCGGGAATTGATTGACAACCGGCGGTTGAACGATAGGGATGCGGTAAACGGCCGGGCGGACCGAAGGTTCGGCTACCGTACCTTGATGACAATTAACGTGATGTCATCATGCTGGTCACTGAAGCCGGCGAACCGTTCCACGTCCTGGATGATATTGTCCCGAATGGAGCTTGCAGAGGCATCCAGGTCCATGTTTCGCAGGCAGTCGCTCAACGACTCGTATCCGTAAAATTCGCGGTTGTTTTTTGCTTCAACGATGCCGTCAGTGAAAAAGAGCAGCACGTCCCCCTCGTTGAGGGGAACCGTCGTTTCTTCATACGTGTTGTCCGGGGTCGCGCCCAGGGGCAGGCGGGAACCGTTGCTCTTCAGCAGTGTTATGTCATTGCCGTTTCCCGATGCGATATGGATCGGTTCATTGAGACCTGCGTTGACAAAGGTCAATGTCCGGTCATTTTCATTGAGCGTCAACAGGCATACTGCGGTGAACGTGTTCTTGTCGGTTTTCTGGTACACCGGCAGGTTCACCAGCTCCATGACGGACTGCAGCGAAGTGTTCATGGTCAGTTCGGAATAGATCATGCCGTTGGTCATGAGCGCGTTCATGGCGGCTTTCATACCTTTGCCGGAAACGTCACCCAGGACAATGGCCAGTTCATTGTGAGATGCATCCATCCAGACATAGTCATAGAAATCACCGGACACTTCGTAGGTCGGCATGCACACCGCTGCAATATCAAAGTTCCGGGCCCTGGGGTCGGATTCCGGCATGATGGACATCTGGGTGTCGTGTGCGGTGCGAACCATGGCGCGTACGGTTACATCACGGGCATTTCGCCGATACCACAACAGGATCACAAAAAAGGTGATCAACACCGCCAGGCTCAGGAACCACCATGTCTTCCAGGGCGGCGGCAGGATGGTGACCCGGATGCGGTGTCCTGCCTCATTCCAGATGCCGTCATTGTTGGAGCCCCGGACCACGAACGTGTATTCCCCATGCGCCAGGTTTGTGTAGGTGACAAAATTGCGGGTTCCCGCATCCACCCATTTCTTGTCAAACCCTTCCATTTTATATTGATACCGATTCTTGTCCGGACTGCGGAAATCCAGTGCGGCAAAACGGAAAGAAAATGACTTGTCCCGGTGGCTGAGTATCACGTGGTCGGTTTCGTTGATGTGCTGTTTCAACGGTGAATTTTTGCCAATGGGTACGGATTGGTTGAAAATGAGAAAGTCGGTGAACGCAACGGGCGGAATATGCATGTTGTCGGATATCTGTTCAGGGCGAAAAATGTTCAGACCCGAGACGCCCCCGAAATAGAATCTGCCGCTGGCATCCTCCAGGTATGCGCCGCCGTTGAACTCAACGCTTTGCAATCCATCGTCCACACCATAATTTGTAAATACACGGGTGTTCGGATTGAAACGGGACAATCCATTGTTGGTGCTGAGCCACAGCTCCCTGTGGGCGTCTTCAAGAATGCCATATACGACGTCGTTTGGCAGACCGTCTTGTGTGGTGTAGGTGGTGAAGGTGTGAGACTCCGTGTCAAATCGGCACAATCCACCGCCAAATGTACCCACCCAGAGAATGCCACGGGAATCCTCAAATATCGAGAAGACATAGTCGTTGCTGATACTCCGGGGGTCGTATGGGTCCGTCTGGAAACGGGTGAATGTGCCGGTTTCCGGATCAAACAGGTTCAGACCACCGCCGTTGGTGCATACCCATAGTCTTCCCCTGGAATCTTCGAACATGATTCTGCAGAAGTTGCTGCTCAGGGAATTTTCGTCATCGGGATTGTGCAGGAATCGGTGGAATTGCCCGGTTTCCCGGTCCAGTCGGTTCAGACCGCCCCCCGATGTGGTAATCCAGAATCGGCCCTGCCGGTCTTCCACGATGGACCGTACCGAGTTGAAGCTCAGGGAGTGCGGGTCCCCATCCACATTCCGATAGTTGATCCAGTTGCCGGTTTCCCGGTCCCGCCTGTATAATCCGGTGACCTGCGTGCCCACCCACAAATCACCCTTGCTGTCTTCATAGACGGCCCGGACATTATTCGCAATGTTTCCCGGTGGTTCGATATGGAGTGCATGAATGTGGCCGGTTTCCCGATCCAGCCGGTGAAGCAGACTGTCACCGGTTCCAATCCACAGGTTTCCCCGGCTGTCTTCATGCAGCGCAAAAACAGCCGGATCCTTCAATCCGGTTTCGGGCAGCGGGCTGAAACCGATCAGGTCGAATTTCTGTTTTCCGGGATCGAACTTGTTGACACCGCCGATCTGGGTTCCCACGTAGACCACCCCGGAGCGGTCGGTATAGATGTTCGCAATCATGTCGCTGCTGAGTGCGTACGGATCGTTGGGGTCCTGGTGCAGGCGGATGAAGCTGTCTGCGTCTGCTTCCAATATGTTCAGGCCCCTGTCTGTACCGATCCATATCCTTCCCTGGTTGTCTTCTTCAATCGTCCGGACGACGTTGTTGGTCAGGCTGCCCGGGTCTTCCGGCTCGTGGCGGTAGGTCCTCACGGTTTCCATATCCCGGGAAAACACCCGTACTCCATCCAGCGTACCGACCCACAGTCTGCCCCTGCTGTCCTGCATGAGACAAATAATGGGGATGCCGGGCGGCAGGGATTCAATGAGAAGTGACTGGAAAGTTGCCAGCGATGATGTGTCGGTTTCAACAACTCGGTTCAGACCGGCATTGGTTCCCACCCAGATGGTACCGTCAGCGTCTTCTAGCAGACAATTGATGCCACTGTCGCTGATCGAGAGCGGGTCCGTTGAGGAATGGGTAAATGTTGTGAAGGGCCCATTTGCATCTTTGCGCAGCGCAAGACCGCCGGGTGTACCTACCCAGAGTCTTCCCATGGTGTCCTTGAGAACACTGACAACCAGATTACTGGGCAGGGAAGCGGGATCCGCCGGATCATGGAGGAAGTGGACAAAACTGTCTGTCAACGGGTTGTAATAATTCAGTCCCCGGTTGAACGTGCCGAACCAGATTCCACCAGCCGGGTCTTCCGTCATGCAAAGGATGACATTGTGGCTGATGGATGCGGGGTTTCTGCGGTCATACCGGTAAATCTGAAAACCATACCCATCATAGCGGTTCAGACCATCCTGGGTTCCGAACCAGATGAAGCCACGGCTGTCCTGGAGAATGCTGAGGACGGTGGACTGGGACAAACCGTCGCCAATGCCGATGGTTTCAAAGCGGTAATCCTCTGCGCGGGCAATCAGTGTAAGACTGAAAACAGCCAGGTACAGCAGGATTGCCTTGAATCCGAATGGACGGCGTTGTTGGGCGGTCAATCGACGTCTGATGTTCATTCTTGGGTATACGTGATGCGTGGCGTCAGGTTAGCAATTTGATTCTTTTTATGAGAATCATTCTCAATTAAAGTATGTTGCAAGGATTGCGGAAGATAACCGGGATTGCTTGAGGGCGGTGGTTTTGGTGAGCAGCGTAACAAACAGGGGATGGGTGTCAGCATAAAAAAGGCCGGGGTTTGATCCCCGGCCCAGTTCTTACCGTTTCCTAAAGTAATTAGTAACGGTCGCGACGAGGCCGATCTTCCCGCGGACGGGAGACGTTTACCTTCAAAGCGCGGCCGCCCATGTCTTTGCCATCCAATGCATTGATGACAGCCTGTGCTTCGTCTTCGGTGGACATGTCCACGAAGCCAAAGCCACGGGACTGACCGGTGATCCGGTCGGTGATGATGCGGACAGATTCCACGGTTCCGTGTTCGGAACACATGTTACGAAGTTCATCTTCGGTCGTGGAGTACGGGAAATTCCCGACATACAAACTCTGAGACATTCAAAATACTCCTGTGAAAAGAAATGTAACGGGATGCCAACCCAAAGGTGGGAACATACAGCCGTCGAATAGAAGCATAGCATGGATGGAATCCGGTTGAACAGGAAAATTTCGCCTTTTTCCTGAATTATCAACGGGTAGGTATATTCCTTTCTTATGTATGCAGGGCGGGATGCGCACGGGCCAACAGAATTGGCGAACTGTGATAGCTGGTCTGCTGCGATTTCGAAAATTAAAGAAAATAAAGGAGAAATATCTTCAGTAAATCTGCTGCCGGGTCAGCCGGAACGGCTGTGGAAGCGGGCGATATCAGGGGGTGGTTTTTCCGGTAATTCATCGGGAAGAAAAAACCGGATTTTGTAAGGAATTCCGGGATTATTCGGACAATTCAGGATAATTTTCAGTCAAAACGAACGATCCAGATCCGGCAGGACACCGCGAAAGGAACGCCGGTGTATGGGACAGGGGCCATTTTGTTTCAATGCTTCCCGGTGATTCGGGGCGGGGTAGCCCTTATGGCCGGCAAATCCATACTGGGGCCAGGCCCGGTCCACGGCTGTCATGAACCGGTCCCGCATGACCTTGGCGATGACGGATGCCATGCCAATACTCTTGAAACGAAGGTCGCCTTTAATGATCGTCTGTTGGGGCCAGGGTGTGTCGATGGGCTGATTGCCGTCCACGGCTACCAGGGGTTTAAGGTGAGCGGGTACCGGTATCCGTTTCACGGACCGATGCATGCCCAGCCGGGCGGCTTGAAGGATGTTGATCCGGTCAATGATTGCTGGTGAAATCACGGACATGCGCCAGGGAATGTCCAGCTGCAGGAAATCGGCCAGCAGGTTTTCCCGGCGGCGGGCGGTAAGTTGCTTGGAGTCGGTCAGATGTTTCAGTGTCAGCAGATCCGTCATCCGATCGGAAGAAACCAGGACCGCCGCTACGTAAACGGGGCCGGCCAGACAGCCCCGGCCGGCTTCATCCACGCCGATGACGGCACCATGTTGGTCCAATATCTGCTGTTCGAGTATATCCAGCATTTGGATCAGAACCGGAACTTGGTCCCCACAGTGGCCAGGATACCGTCCACGCTGTCCATGTCCGGTGCGTCTTCATCAACGAAGAGATATCGCACATCCAGTGTCATCCATGCGTTTGGAGCAACCTGAAAATCAGCCCCGACCCCGCCGTGAAGCCCGAACTTATCCGTGTTGAAATTGGTGTAGCGGTAGCCGTCACGATAATAGTCATAACCGGACAGGTAATAGCCAATGCCGCCAACCAGATAGGGCTGGAATTTGGCCCTGGTTCCGGCGAAAAATACCAGGGCGGAGCACTGGAAAGCGTAGGTCGTCCGGTCGGCTTCTGAAAAGTCGGAAGAATGATAGTCGATGGAAAACTCAACGGCAACCGTGTTGTTCACCCGCAGTCCGCTGGTAAACCCGATGTTTGCCGATCCGCCGTCATCCATGTCGTCAATGGACATGTATCCGGCCCGGACGCCGAACCAGCTGTGGCTGTGGTCGACGGTTACATCCTGGGCCCTTGCGGTGCCGGTCATGGTGAACAGCAATACCAGCGCGATGACAGTCCCTTTCATGAGCACCTCCATGTAAATCCAGATTGTTTATTGTTCAGGATTTGCGGTGAACAGTGGTGGCCGTGGCCTGTGCTGTGGGCATGATCACCACTTCATTGATCTGCACATGGGCGGGACGGGATGCGGCGAACACCACCAGGTCTGCAATGTCTTTCCCGGTGAGCGCATCCAGCCCCTTGTAGACATTGTCCGCTTTTTCCCTGTCCCCGCGGAAACGGACAACGGAAAACTCGGTTTCCACCAGGCCAGGCGCGATCTCTGTCACCCGGATCGGTGTGTCCACCAGTTCAATGCGCAACGCATCGCTGATGGCCTTCACGGCGTGCTTGGAGGCGCAGTACACGTTGCCGCCGGCATACACTTCCCGGCCGGCAATGGAGCCGATGTTGATGATATGGCCACTGTTTCGTTTCACCATTTCCGGAACAATCAGCCGGGAAACATAGAGCAGGCCCTTGACATTGGTGTCAATCATCTCTTCCCATCCGTCAAAAGCGCTTTCATGGAGTTTGTCCATGCCACGGCCAAGTCCGGCGTTGTTGACCAGGATATCGATGGCGATACCGGCATCATGTAAACCGGCAGCAAAGCTCTCGCATGCGTGTCGATCAGAAATATCAAAAGCGTAAGTCCGGATGGTGAGCCCCGGGGCGTTCAACTGGTCTTTGAGCGCGTTCAAGCGGTCTTCCCGGCGGCCGGTAAGGACAAGGTTGGCTCCCCGGGCAGCAAACAGTTTCGCGGTTTCCATGCCGATACCTGCTGTGGCACCGGTGATCAATACGGTTTTTCCTTTCAATTCGGTCATGCTCTGCCTCCTGGTTCTATTCTGTCTTCTTATGGATTGAAATTGGATGAAATGGGAAATCGGAACCCGGAACCGAACGCCCGGTCGGTGACCTTCAGTACCGGAGCACCCTGTTTTCGCTTGAATTCGGTTCTGAGCACCATCCCGATGATGTGTCGGACCAGCGCGGCGTCCAGCCCGGTCCGCACAACAATATCTTCAGCTGCCATGCCCTTTTCCACGAAGCATTCCAGGATGCTGTCCAGTTGATCGTAGGGCGGCAGGGAGTCGGTATCCTTCTGGTCCGGTTTCAGCTCTGCGGACGGTGGTTTTTCAATGATGGCGGTGGGGATGCGGTAGCCGTACGTGTCATTGATCCACCTGCACAACTGGAACACCCGGGTCTTGTACACGTCTCCGATAACCGCCAGTGCGCCGCACATGTCTCCGTAGATGGTCGCATAGCCCACGGCCAGTTCCGATTTGTTGCCGGTATTGAGCAGGATGGAGTTTTCATTATTGGACCAGCCCATGAGCAACAGTCCCCGCATCCGGGCCTGGAGGTTTTCCTCGGTGATACTCCGGATGGTGTCAACTTCGGATTCCAGCCGTGCCATGGCTTCATCCACGCCGGCTTGAATCGGAATTTCCAGCGACCGGATACCGGTCAGCTGAACCAGTTCCCGTGCGTCGGTCAGGCTCCCTTCTGACGAATATCGGGACGGCAGCATGATACCGGTGACATTTTCCGGTCCCAGCGCGTGTGCTGCCAGTACGGCCACCAGTGCTGAATCAATGCCGCCCGAGAGCCCCAGGTGAATCTGGGTTGCGCCGATTTTCCGGATGAAATCCCGGATGCCGCAAACCAGGGCGTCATGGATCAGCCGGTTGTCTGCATGGTCCGTAACGGGCAACGGGTCAGCGGGCTTGCCCATTTCCAGGATACAGATATCTGCTTCAAACGACCGGCACCGGGCGCTCAGTTGTCCCTGTGCGTCAAAGGCAGCGGACATGCCGTCGAAAATGACACCGTCCACGCCGCCCGCCTGGTTGGTCATGATCAGGGGTTTTCCGTGATGGGCGGCGATCTTCCCGAACATTTCTTCCCGGAAAGCGACCTTCATATAGGTGAACGGGGACGCGGCGATGTTGACAATGACGTCTGCACCCGCCTTGACGCAATCGGCGATGGGATCATCGTCATACAGCTCCGGTGCATTGGAAAAGGGTGTGTTCCAGCCATCTTCACAAACTGTGACGCCAAACCGGGTGCCATCCAGGTCGATCACAGCGGGCTGTTCGCCGGGTTCGAAATATCGGTTTTCATTAAACACATCATAATTGGGCAGGAGTCTTTTTCGCACGGTTGCGATGCATTGACCGTTCCGGAACACCGAGACACAGTTGAACAATGGTTTACCGGGGCCGGTGTTCCGCCGGGTGTGGCCAATGAACACCGCGCATGCGCCACTGAGACGGCGGATGGTGTCCAGTGCCTGTTCTTCGGCATCCAGGAACCCCTTGTTCTGAAGCAGGTCTTCGGGCAGGTAGCCGGTTACGGCCAACTCCGAGAAGAAGATGGCACCGCATTCCGCATCAGCCGCCTGCTTCATTGCGTCAAGAATCCAGTCCGTGTTGGCCGGTATGTCACCGATGATCGGGTTAATCTGTGCCAATGCAATTTTCATTCGTGTCTCCCTCTGGCATTTTAGCGCAGAAAACGGTAGCAGCTCAAGGAGATGGGGATCCTTTGGCCAAAACCAGTAGAAATCGCGGATTTTTCAGTGTTGACGTTTTGGGTAGATCGGAAAGGATAGATAAAAAATACTTTCTGTGAAAACTGGCGGTCTCGAAATCGTTGATATGTCAGATTGCGATTCTCCTCAAGTTGCGCGATCTTATAGATAAGCATTTCACACCGGCTTACCAAATGGGGGTTATCGTGAACGGAACGGATACCGCTGCCGTCATGACCGTTACCAGGCACCTGGCGGATCTGTATCTGGAGCACTCACTGGACGCGTTTGTTGCCGAGGTGGATGTCTTTCTGCAACGGGTTCGCGAATTGACCGATGATAACCGGGACCTGGCCATCAAGCGGTTGTGCCGGATCGGGGATGACCTGTTGCGTCACATGGGATTCAAAGAACATAACCTGGCATTGGCCCACGGCACGATCGTACACGAATTGACCCGTTCTGCTGATATGGAGGATCTCTGTTTCCGGTTCCGGCGGGTGATGCTCCGGATGCTCAACCGGGGTACCTGTGAACCACAGGACCAGATGCAGGAGAAATCCGGGCTGTCCTGCGCCCGGGACGCGGTGGATGCCATGGAACGATTCCTCAATTCCTGTCCGGTTGCCATGCTCCGCGGACTCAACGAAGACCGCCTGGCAGATGAGCTGGACATCGATCGGGACCACCTGTTCCGCTGCCATCGACGGATTCGCGGTCGGTCCCTGGCTGAGGGTGTGCTCACTGCGCGCCTGAACCGGGCGATCCGGTTACTCAGTGATGACCGGTGTTCCCTGGCGGTGAACCAGGTGATCCAACTGGTTGGTTTCGACAGTGTGGATCAGTTCCGTGTATCTTTCCGGGCCCATTTTTCCTGCGACCCGGACAGTTATCAGTGATCTCCATTATCGCCGTTTTGTCCCGTTTCCCCGTCCGTTAACATCATCGTTCCCTGCCTGTTAGCACTTAAGTCTCCCCGTGTTTTCTGGTATCATGATATGTGAATCTTCAAAAAATCCTTGTAAGGAAGGTGGCGTATGGATTTCCAGTTGACCGAAGAACAACAGATGATGAAAGACCTGGCGAAACGTTTTGCCGATGAACGGGTGAAACCGGGAGCGGCGGAGCGTGATCGGAACCATGAATTCCCCGTAGAATTGCTGAAAGAATGTTCCGAGCTGGGTTTCATGGGTGTCACGGTCCCGGAAGAATGGGGCGGTGCCGGCATGGATTACATCAGTTATGTCGTTATGATGGAAGAGGTGTCCCGGGCATGCGCGTCCACGGGTGTTATTCTGTCGGTGAACAATTCCCTGGTCTGTGATCCGCTGGGCAAGTTTGGCAACGATGAACAGAAGGAACGTTATCTGAAACCGCTGGCCATGGGGGACCGGTTGGGCTGTTTTGCCCTGACCGAGCCGGGTGCGGGATCCGATGCTGCCGCCCAGAAAACCACGGCCGTGAAGAACGGTGACCACTATGTGGTTAATGGTTCCAAGATCTTTATCACCAATGCCAGTCACGCTGATACCTGTATCCTGTTCGCGGTAACCGACAAGGAAGACAAGCGCCACGGCATTTCTGCCTTCATCGTGGAATCCGGTTATGACGGCTATAACCTGGGAACCATTGAAGACAAGCTGGGTATCCATGCTTCCGGTACGGCGGAACTGTTCTTCGAAGACATGAAGGTTCCCGTTGCAAACCTGCTGGGCGAAGAAGGGGAAGGCTACAAGATTGCATTGGCGACCCTGGATGGTGCCCGGTTGGGCATCGCAGCCCAGGGGCTGGGCGTGGCACAGGCCGTACTGGATGAATCCGTCCGGTATGCCAAGGAACGGGTGCAGTTCGGCAAGCCCATTGCCGCCAACCAGGCCATCCAGTGGTACCTGGCCGATATGGCCACTGAGCTGGAAGCGGCCCGTCTGCTGACACTCAAAGGAGCGGCCTGCAAGCAGGAAGGGGGCCGTTGCAACAAGATTACGTCCATGGCCAAGGTGTTCGCGGCGGAAGCCGCCATGAAAGCGGCCACCAAGGGCATCCAGATTTTCGGCGGATACGGTTATATGCGGGAATATCCCATGGAACGGTTCTTCCGGGATGCCAAGATCCTGGAAATCTATGAAGGGACCTCAGAAGTCCAGCGGATTGTCATCGCTGCCCAGTTGCTGAAAGAAGTGTGATCCATGAATTTCGGATTTACTGAAGAACATGACATGTTCCGCAAAATGGTGCGGGACTTTGCCGTGAATGATATCGCTCCGGGTGCGGCCCAGCGGGACCGGGAAGGACGCTTTCCGGATGACATCATCCGGACCATGGGGGAATTGGGGCTGCTGGGTATGTTTGTACCGGAAGCATACGGTGGTTCCGGTACCGACGCAATTTCCTACCTGCTGGCCGTTGAGGAACTGGCCCGGGAGGACGCATCGGTTGCCGTAACCATGAGTGTGAACAATTCGGTCTGCTGTTTTCCCATCCTCAAGTTCGGGACGGAAGAGCAGAAGATGAAATATCTGCCGGAGCTGGCAACCGGGGCCGCTTTGGGCGGTTTCTGTCTGACGGAGCCCGGTGCCGGATCGGACGCGGCGTCCCTGAAGACCCGTGCGGTCCGTGACGGGGACCAGTATGTACTGAACGGATCCAAGGCATGGATCACCAACGCCGGGGTGGGGCGCTATTTCGTCCTGATTGCGGTGACCGATCCGGATGCGGGGACAAAGGGGTTGTCCGCGTTCATCGTGGATGCGGAAACCCCGGGCTTCATCGTCAACAAGCCGGAAGAAAAGATGGGACTCTGCTCTTCCAAAACCTGCATGATTACCATTGAAGACATGAAAGTACCGGTAGCAAACCGGTTGGGAGAAGAGGGGATCGGATTGAAAGTCGCGTTGACCACGCTGGACCATTCCCGGATCGGCATTGGCGCCCAGTCCCTGGGTATTGCAAAGGCTGCGTTGCAGGAGGCTGGCCGGTATGCAACCGAGCGGGTTCAATTCGGTAAGCCGCTGGCGGCCAAGCAGGCCATCCAGTTTAAACTGGCGGATATGGCCACCCGGATTGAAGCAGCGGAGTTACTGGTTTACCAGGCAGGTTGGATGGACCAGCAGGGCCGCGCGGACACCCGTCTGTCATCCATGGCAAAGCTGTACGCATCGGAAGCGGCAATTTTTGCCACCTACGAAGGACTGCAGGTGCATGGCGGTTATGGCTTTTCCAAGGAATACAAGATTGAACGGCTGTACCGGGATGCCCGGGTGACCACGATTTATGAGGGGACGTCCGAGGTGCAGCGTATGGTGATTGCACGGTCCTTGCTGAAGTAGATGATCCGTTTCGCTTATGAGACAATACGGTCCGGATGGCCCTGCTGTCCGGATCTTTTTGTTCGGGAAAACGACAATGGCAAAAGCCGGTAAAAAACGCGCGGATGTGCTGGTTCATGAACGGGGCCTGACCCGGTCACGGGAAGAGGCACGCCGGTCTATCATGGCCGGACTGGTGCACCTGGAGAACCGCCGGGTGGACAAACCCGGTGAGCTGCTGCCGGAAGACGCGGACATTCAACTGAAGGAAAAACTCCACCCGTTCGTGGGCCGGGGTGGTCTGAAACTGGACCATGCCCTGGACGTGTTCGGTATCGACATGGTTGACCGGGTGTGCGCGGACATCGGTGCATCCACGGGCGGTTTTACCGATTGCATGCTGAAGCGGGGTGCACGGAAAGTCTACGCGGTGGATGCCGGCACCAATCAACTGGATTTTAAACTGCGCCAGGATGATCGGGTGGTGGTGATGGAAAATGTCAATGCCCGGTACCTGGAAGACGGGGACCTGGGTGATCCCGTGTCCTTCATCTGTATGGATGTGAGCTTCATATCGGTCAAACGGCTGATCCCGGTCTTCCCCCGGTTGATGGAAAAAGAAAGCCCCGGTGACGTGGTGATTCTGGTCAAGCCCCAGTTTGAAGTTGGGCGGGAAGAAGTGGAGAAAAAGGGCATCATCCGGGACCGGAAAAAACATGAACGGGTGATCCGGGAAATCGCGGCATTTTCAGCAGAACTGGGCCTGGTGCCTGCAGGTCTGACCCGGTCGCCGATTACCGGCAGCAAGGGCAATACGGAGTACCTGCTCCACTTGCATTGGAACAGGCCCGGTGCTACACTGGCGCCACTGGCAGAACGGATCCAAGAGGTGGTTTATCATGGCTGAATTCGCCCGTATTGGACTGGTGTACAAACCCAAGGCTGACGAGGACCGGTTGTGCCGGGCGCTCCATGACGTGGCCCGGGTGATCCAGGCCGAGGAACTGTCTCCCGTGATGATTTACCAGGAAATTCCGGAATGGGTAAACGGTGGTGAGCTGGCGGATGCTTTCCGGAACGTTGATGCAGAGACCTTCAAGCGGGAAACAGACATGATCCTGGTGCTGGGCGGGGACGGAACATTGTTGTCCGTGGCCCGGATGATCACCGGCAGCCAGACGCCGATCCTGGGTGTCAACCTGGGCAACCTGGGTTTCATGACCGAGATCCGGGCGGAAGAGTTGGAAACGGCCTTTCGGGAAGTGCTGGCCGGACGATACAAAATGGACAATCGTCTGATGCTGGAAGGTGCCATTATTGATGATAAGGGTGAGACGGTGGTTCGGGAGACGGTGCTCAATGACGTTGTGGTCAACAAGGCGGCCCTGGCCCGGATCATGGATTTGAACCTGACCATTGACGGGCGCTTTGCCTCGGATTATAAGGCGGACGGATTGATTATTGCCACGCCTACCGGGTCGACGGCGTATTCGCTGGCAGCCGGGGGCGCGATCATCTTTCCCAATACCGATGTGCTGGCGGTTACACCGATCTGTCCCCATTCCCTGACCAACCGGCCTATCGTGCTGGATGCCCATTCGGTGATTGAATGTTCATTGAACCGGCCACACGAGAACGTGCACGTGACTTTTGACGGACAACTGGGGCACCGGTTCCATTCGGGTTATTCCCTCCGGGTGGAACGGAGCCGCAGCTATACAAGACTGATCAAGCCCCGGGGAACACACTACTTTGACGTATTAAAAGAAAAGCTCAAGTGGGGTGAGCGTTAATCAAGCGGAGGAAACTGTGAAAATCTTTAACGTGGTGCCGCACCTGCCGGAAGAACTGCAGCCGTTGAAAGAAATCGCCTACAACATGTGGCATGCCTGGGACCCGGAAGCCCTGACCCTGTTCTTCCGGATTGACCGGGATCTGTGGAATGCGTGCAACCATAACCCCATCCTGATGCTGGGCCGGATTGACCAGGAACGGATGAACGAGCTGGCGGCCGATGAGAGTTTCCGCATGCACCTGGAACGGGTGTATGGGGAGTTTCGCCGCTACATGGAAGACCGGGACTATTATCAATTGCATCTGGAGATGCCGGCAGACCTGAAGGTGGCCTATTTTTCCGCCGAATTCGGGGTCAATGATTCGATTCCCAATTATTCGGGCGGCCTGGGTGTCCTGGCCGGTGACCATGTAAAGTCCGCTTCTGATCTCAATATCCCGCTGGTGGGCGTGGGGCTCATGTACCAGCAGGGATACTTTCATCAATACCTGACCGGGGACGGCTGGCAGCAGGAAACCTACCCGGAAAATGATTTTCATAACATGCCGTTGACGCTGGTTCGGGACGAAACCGGTGAACCGATTACGATCACGGTCCCCATTGCCGATCGCCAGGTACATGTCCGGGCCTGGCAATTGACGGTAGGTCGGGTGAACTGTTACCTGATGGATACCAACAACCTGTTGAATGGGCCGGCGGACAGGAAGATTACCGATCAGTTGTATGGCGGTGATCTGGAACACCGGCTCCAGCAGGAACTGGTGCTGGGTATCGGCGGGGTGCGAATGCTTCACGCGATGGGGATCCGGCCTGACGTGTTCCATATGAATGAAGGTCATTCTGCCTTTGTTTCCCTGGAGCGGATCCACATGCTTCTCGGGCAGGGTCTGAGCCGGGAGGCTGCCACGACCTACGTCCGGTCCACCAATGTCTTTACCACCCATACACCGGTGCCGGCCGGGAATGATGTGTTTCCGTCGGAAATGATCCGCCACTGGATGTCCGGATATGTCCGGGAGACCGGTTGGCCCATGGAGAACGTCCTGGCCCTGGGCCGAAAGGATCCCCGGGATCAGAAGGAAGGTCTGTGCATGACCGTGCTGGCGCTGAATCATGCGTCCGGCGCCAACGGGGTCAGCAGTCTGCACGGAGAGGTATCGCGCAACATGTGGAAGGGGTTGTATCCCACAGTGGAAACAACCGAAGTGCCCATTGACCATATCACCAATGGGGTTCACATCCAGTCCTGGATATCCATTGAAATGGCCGCCCTGTACAACCGATACCTGGGGTCCAGGTGGACCACGGATCCGGATAACGAAGCGACCTGGAGCCGGGTATTTAATATTCCGGATGAAGAATTGTGGCGTACCCATGAACGGCGGCGGGAGCGTCTGGTGGCATTTGCCCGCAAGCGTCTGCTGAAATCCCTGAAGGCCCGGGGATCCCGTCAGCAGGAAATGGACATGGCCCGTGAAGTCCTGGATCCGGAAGCACTGACCATCGGATTTGCCCGCCGGTTTGCTACCTACAAACGGGGAGATCTGCTGTTCCGGGATCCGGACCGCCTGTCTGCCCTGTTGAACAATCCGGACCGTCCGGTCCAGTTGATTATTGCCGGTAAGGCCCATCCCCGGGATATGGCGGGTAAGGACATTATCAAGCGGATTTATCAATTCACCCGTGATCCCCGTTTCAGTAAACGGGTGGTATTCCTGGAAGACTATGACATCAACGTGGCCCGCTACCTGGTCCAGGGTGTGGATATATGGCTGAACAATCCCCGACGACCGTTGGAGGCCAGCGGGACCAGCGGTATGAAAGCCGCAGCCAATGGTGCATTGAACATGAGTATTCTGGATGGCTGGTGGTGTGAGGCATTCAACGGGGACAATGGATGGACAATTGGTGGCGGTGAAGAGTACCAGGACCATGACTACCAGGATGAGGTGGAGAGCCGCGCGATTCTGGACCTGTTGGAAAATGAGGTGATTCCCACGTTCTTCAAGCGGACATCGGATGACCTGCCCCGGGAATGGATCGGGCGTGTGAAAAATTCCCTTTCAACGGTTTGTTCCTTCTTCAATTCCCACCGTATGGTGGCGGAATACATGGATGATTTTTATCAGGCTGCGGGTATCCACGCCCGCCAGCTTTCTGCTGATAATTTCAAAGAATTGAATGCAGTCGAAGCATGGAAGGCTCGTATTGATCAGCATTGGGATCGGGTTGCCATTGTGGAATCCGGCTTTGATGGTGACCATGAAAATCCGGTAGGACAGGCCCTGGCTGTCCATGTCGTGGCAGATCTGGCCGGCCTGACCCCGGAGGATGTTTCCGTGCAGGCATATTATGGGAAGCTTTCCGCGGATGGGCGGTTTGCCTATGTGGATACATTGGAATTGAACCATGGCACGCCGGAAGATGGCGATCATTTTCGATTTAGCGGTGCGTTGGATCTGGATCGCACCGGTAAGTTCGGTTTACGGTTCAGAATTCAGCCCCGACACCGGTTACTGGACCCGATTCAGACCCTTCACCAATTGAAATGGGACTGACCAGCAGCCCGCTTTGGAAAAGGGTTTTACCCTTTCCCGAAAACGTTTGACAACCTGCGGCCCGCACGTATATTCTAACTATAACCATTGAACTGGAGGTTTGGATGACGCAACTGACAGAGTCCCAGGTCAAGGAGATGTTGTACGAAAATGACCAGACTTACCGTGAATTGAAAGATCAGCACGCAACTTATGACAATGAGCTTCAGCTGTTGATGAGAAAAGGCAAACTGACAGCAGAAGATGAATTGCAGATTGCTACAATTAAGAAGCAGAAATTAATGTTAAAAGACCAGATGTATGCCATGATCCGGGAACGGATAAACGGATTGGAAGCCTGAAGACCGGCAACTTCTGAACGCGGCAATAATCGGAGCCGTATTTGAAAAAGCAAGAACAACTGCGTAAGGGAGTGTATATTCTCCCCAGCCTGTTCACTGTCTCCAACCTGTTTTTCGGGTTCACTTCGCTGGTGTGCGCCCAGAAGGGAAGTTATGCCATGGGGGCGGTGTCCATTTTTATCGCTGCCATGCTGGATGCCCTGGACGGTCGTATTGCCCGTCTGACCGGTACCGAGTCCGAATTTGGTGCCGAGCTGGACTCCATCGTGGACATTGTCTCCTTCGGTGTGGCGCCGGCGTTCCTGGTTTATCACTGGGCGTTTACGTCGGCAGACGTGATGGCGTATCCGCTGTTGCGGCGCCTGGGATGGGCTGCGGCATTCCTGTTTGTCACCTGTGGTGCCCTGCGACTGGCCCGGTTCAATGTGCAGAAGCATGTGGTGGAATCCCGCTACTTTGTGGGGTTGCCCATTCCCGCCGGTGCCGGTCTGCTGGCCGCCCTGGTGTTGCGTTTTCCGGAAAAGATCTCGTTGTCATTTTTCTCGTACGGCGTTTTCACAATAACGGTTTTTATTGCGTTGATGATGGTGTCCCGGGTACGGTATCGCAGTTTCAAGGATATCAACGTCCAGAGTCGTGCACCGTACACCATCGCCGTTGTCATCGCGATTATCATCATCGCTTTCCTGGTATCCCCCGCCACTGTTGTGATGGTGGTCGGATACCTGTACCTGGTATATCCCTTTGTCCGTCGGGTACTGCCCAATGGCAAACCCGCGGAATCCGTTTCCGCTTCGGATCACGCGGAAGACGACCTGGAAGACCTGGACGGAATTGAGTCGGGTGTCTGATCAGTCCCGGCGCGCCGGGTAGACCAGGTAGACCAGTGTTCCCACCAGTACGATGCCGGCTCCCGAGGGGAGGTCCAGTTGATACGCAATCAGGAATCCACAGAGGAACAGACATACGCTGAACACCACCGCTGCCGCAATTGCGCACTGGTAGGTGCCGCACCGTTTGGTGGAAAAGCTGGCCGGCAGGATCATGAATGCCGTTACCAGGATGATGCCCACGATCTTGATACTGACCACCACCAGCAGGGTGACGGCCACGATAACACCGGTTTCCAGTCTTTCTACCGGAATTCCGGACGAGCGCGCCACCTCGGGGTCAAACGTCATGAATAACAGGTCGCGGAACCAGAGGACAAAGAACAGACCCACCAAAATGCAGACAACAGCGATCAGGATCAGGTCCAGCCGGCTGATGCCCAGTATGCTGCCGAACAGATAACCGACCACATCAAACGTGTAGGATTTCTGTAGTGACAACAGGATGATGCCCAGTGCCATGGTCGCCGCAAACAGGATACCTGTGATGGCGTCATAATCGGCAGAAGTGTTCCCGGACTTGTATCGGATCAGAAATGCCACGCCCAGGCAGAACACCACGCTGGTCAGGTAAGGGGACAATCCCAGGAAGATACCCAGTGCGACACCGCCGAACGCGGAGTGGGCAACGCCCACGGTCAGGAATGAGAGCCGCTGCATGACCACGAAAAACGAAACAAAACCGAAAATGATGGCGATCATCAGCCCTGCTACCAGTGCATGCTGGACGAACTGGAAGGACAGCATCTCAGTCATGCTTGTGCTCCTGGCAGGTCATGCAATCGGGATTGTGCACCAGCACCTGGATATTGCGTCCGAAGACTTTCTCCATGACGGCATCGGGAATGCTGTCCCCGGTTCCATGATAATGGATCTGGCGGTTGAGGCATGCAATGTTGTCAACATAACCGGAAACCACGCCGATATCGTGAGACACCATGATGATCCCCATATCCCGTTCCTGTTTCAACCGAACCAGCGTACGATAAAAGTCTTCCTGGGAGACCACATCCAGACCGGTGGATGGTTCATCCAGGATCAGGATGGCCGGGTCCATGGCCAGGGCCCGGGCAATCAGTACCCGCTGGCGTTGTCCTCCGGACAATTTACGGAAAGGCGTTTGCTGTTGATTCAGCATGCCCACTTCTTCCAGTGTCTTCCGAACAGCCGCGTGATTGTCACCATGGAGTTTCCGGTGGCGCGATGCGGCCCGCCGTCCCATCATTACCACGTCAAAGGCACGAATGGGGAAGCGGGTCCGGCTGGCGTCCAGTTGCGGCATGAAGCCGATGCGGCCGGGCGGTATGTGTTCCGGTGATTTACCCAGGACCTGCACCGTTCCGTTTTCAAAGGGTCGTGTTCCGAGTATGACTTTCAGCAGTGTTGTCTTGCCGCCACCGTTGGGCCCCACAATGGAGAGCATCTCCCCTGGGTTCAGATCCAGTGATATCCGTTCCAGTACCACGTGGTTGCCATAGCGGACGTTGATATTCCGGATCTGGATCAACGGTGCTTTCAACGACAGCCCTCCGTGAGTTTCTGTGCGTTATAGAGCAGTAATTCCGGGAATCCGTCCCGCTGGGGATCATCGGGATCACCGATCGTGTCCAGCTGCACCATTGTGCCGTTGATTTCGGATACCAGTGTGTTCACAATGCGGCTCTGCTTGTGCAGTCCCAACACCACGATGGTCGTGCCGGTTTTCTTTGCGTCGGTGATGATGCCGGCCAGTTTCCTGGCAGACACTTCATGTCCGTGTCCGGTGGAAAGGGTGGCGGCCACGGTGATGCCCATCTCGGCGGCGAACCGGTCCCAGGCGGGATGGTACTGGATGATGCGAGTGCCCCTGCACGCATTCATTTCAGCGATGGATCGGGCTGTCTCATCCATGACGGCCAGGAATTGTGCCAGTTGCTGGTCCATTTCATCCTTCCGGTCGGGGTACAGGGATGCCAGTTTCCGGTGAATCCGGGATGCCGTCTCACGGGCGGCCTGAATGCCCAGCCAGATATGCTCGTCCGGATCATCATGGGTTCTCAGATAAACGGTTTCGCATCCGTCCGGCAGAAATTTTGCCACCCATCCATCAAAGTGATCATCCACGCCGATAAACAGGTCGGATTGCTGAATCTGTCGGACCACGGACGGTGTGGGCTCAAAGTGATGGGGATCCGCATGGGGCGGGACGACGTGAAATACTGTGAAGTCTGACGGTACCAGTTGCCGGGCAATTGTGGCCAGGGGATACACCGAAACACAGATATTGGACGCCATGGCCGGTACCACGGCAATGAGCAATACGATAAGAAAACGGAAGAACCGCATATTAGCCTCCTGTAATAGTCATATTGTAAACAATAGGGTGAATAAAGGAAAGACCGCCATTGACGTGTGCCGGAATGGACCCTATATTCTGGTTACATTCACGCGGTGGAGGAAACCATGAGACGCGATCAACTGGTGCAGGTGATCCGCGCCAATCGAGACCGGATGGCGGCCCAATGGTGCCAGGAGATACGAAACTGCGAATACATGAAGACCTACCAGGACTTTGAGGATGAAGAACTGATCCTGCGAAACGCGCGGATACTGGATAAGCTGTCGGACAGCCTGGAATCCGGTACGTCCCGCGTGGCAATCGGCAAGTTCTTTGTCACCATCGGGAAAGAGCGGTTCCGGGAAAAGTTCCCCCTGTGTGAAGTGAACTATGCCATCTTTCTCACCAAGAAAGTTTTCTGGAAGCGTCTTCATACCGAGGGTGAGTTGACCGGGCCGTTGGAGTTGTACCAGGCGTTGGAACTGATGAATGCCATCTGTGATTTCTTTGACCTGGCCAGTTTCTACATGATCCGCGGGTATACCGAGGAGATGTACCAGAAGGCAGCCCGTACCGGTCGTTTGTCCAATGACGAATTGCGGGAAGTATTTACGCCGGGGTCGTTTTTCTTCGAGAATGTGCGATTCGACGAGGAGTTTCGAAAGATACCGTTCTTCGACTGGCACTGGTGATCAACGGCGATCAATGGTACCATTTTTTGAACATTTCGCGGGCCCGTCAGCGGGCCGTTCTTTTTTGCAAGACCGGCATGCCAATTTTCATCGGAGAGCTGAATGACATTTCATCTGAAATCTGACTATCTTCCCTGCGGCGACCAGCCCGCGGCCATTGACAAGGTATTGGCCAGCCTGGAAGCCGGCAATCGTCACCAGGTCCTGCTCGGTGTTACCGGTTCCGGGAAAACATTCACCATGGCCAACGTGATCCAGCAATGGGACCGTCCCACCCTGATCCTGGCCCACAACAAGACCCTGGCGGCCCAGCTCTACCAGGAATTCAAGCAATACTTTCCGGAAAATGCTGTGGAATATTTTGTCTCCTACTATGATTATTATCAACCGGAAGCATACCTGCCCAAGACAGACACCTACATTGAGAAAGACTCGTCCATCAACGAGAAGATCGAAGGGTTGCGGTTGTCGGCCACCCGGTCCCTGCTGACCCGGCGGGATGTAATCGTGGTGGCTTCCGTGTCCTGCATCTACGGACTGGGTTCACCGGAGAATTATGGGGACATGTCGGTAACACTGGCCTGTGGAGAGGTCCGGGAGCGGGGACGGCTTCTTCGGGAACTGGCGTCCATGCAGTACACCCGGTCGTTGTATGAGTCGGACGGTGGCGCATTCCGGGTTCGGGGTGACGTGGTGGAGGTATTCCCCACCTACCAGGATGAAGGCATTCGAATCGAGTTCTTTGACGATGAAGTAGACCGGATCACCCTGTTTGATCCGGTTACCGGTCACAAGCTGAAGGGGCTTGATGATGTAAAACTGTTTCCGTCCAGCCATTATGCCACGCCACGGGAACGGATGGAGGAGGCGCTGGTTCGGATCCGGGAAGAGATGGATGTCCGGGTAAAGGAATATCATGAAGCGGGCCGGTTACTGGAAGCCCAGCGGATCTCCCAGCGGACCACCTATGACATGGAGATGATCCGGGAAGTGGGTCATTGCAAGGGCATTGAGAATTATTCCCGTCATATTGAAGGACGCAGTGCGGGGGAACCCCCGTTTACCCTGATGGACTATTTTCCGGACGATTTCCTGCTGATCGTGGATGAAAGCCACATGACCATACCCCAGGTGGGCGGGATGTATAAGGGAGACCGGAGTCGAAAGGAAGCCCTGGTGGAATTCGGGTTCCGGTTGCCGTCCGCGTTGGACAACCGGCCGCTGCAGTTCGATGAGTTTGAGCGGAAAATTCACCAGGTGCTCCATGTGTCGGCCACACCGGGTGACTATGAACTGGATATGGCGGAAGGGGTAACCGGGGAACAGGTCATCCGGCCCACCGGCCTGGTGGATCCGGAAATCCAGGTACGCCCGGCGAAGACCCAGGTGGATGACCTGCTGGAAGAGGTGCGGTTACGGGTGGACAAGAATGAACGGGTGCTGGTCACCACGTTGACCAAACGCATGGCGGAGAACCTGACCGAGTATCTCCTGGATATCGGCGTCAGTGCCCGGTATCTCCATTCCGATATCGACACGCTGGAACGGATGCAGATTCTCCGGGACCTGAGACGGGGGGAGTTCCAGGTATTGGTGGGCGTGAACCTGCTGCGGGAAGGACTGGATCTTCCGGAAGTGTCGCTGGTGGCCGTACTGGATGCGGACAAGGAAGGGTTCCTCCGTTCCGAGCGTTCCCTGATCCAGGTGTCCGGCCGGGCCGCCCGGAATGTCAACGGGACGGCCATTTTCTACGCGGATCAGGAAACCGATGCCATTCGTCGGACATTGTCGGAATCCGGGCGCCGACGGGCGATTCAGCTGGCATACAACGAGGAACATGGCATTACACCGGAATCCATTGTCAAGAATATCAATGACGTACTGGGTTCTATCTTTGAAAGCGACTACTTGACGGTGGACAAGGGGCCCATGCCCGGTGAAGACCTGGATCGGGATCAGCTGGCCGATCACATCGCGGATCTGGAGAAAGAAATGAAAAAGCTGGCAAAAGATCTGAAATTCGAGGAAGCGGCGGAGCTTCGGGATCAGATCAAGTCACTCCAGCGGATGCTGCTCAACTGAGCTCCACCAATCGGTTGTATATGCAAAAAAACGGGGGGAGCAATGGCTCCCCCCTTCTCACGATGTGAATACCTTGGAGAGGTATCAGTGACCGCCGTCGTCCTCAGCAGTGGTATCCCACCAGAGACCGCCCGGTCCATAATATTTCTGCATTTCGGTTGCATTGTCCACGTCAAACGTATCGTTCCAGATCAGGGTGTTGGTATTGGGATCCAATCCCAGACCCCACAGGTTGACCTTGGTGTTGTGGCAGGAAACGGCGCAGGAGTTGGGCATGCCGCCTTCCGCCTGGTACATCAGGGTTTTTTCCGGTGAAATACATTCAAACGTATGGCTGGGCAGGCTCAGGCCGCCCCGTCCGCTGGTGGTTGCCATGTGGCAGGTGGTGCAACGGGAGAGCCCCATGATCCGTTCCGGTCCATACGGGTGGTTGCTGTGATGGGCAACCACTTCACCGATGGCCCCTTCATACAGTTCATACTCGGCCACCATTTCCGGTGTGATTTCTTCAAATGCACCATGGGTGGCATGGCAGGCCAGGCACAGGGTGTTGTTTTCTGCCTCGGTGGCAATGCGGAGATCGCCTTCATCCGTTTCTTCCGTTATGGATGTACGAATCTGGTAATGGGCACTGGCACTGTGCGGACTGTGACATTCGGTGCAGACCACCTGGTGGTATACGAAGTGGGGCTTGCTGGATTTCATATAATCCACGTAGGGCCGACCCAGCTTCATATGCTTGCCATCGGGCCAGTAGCTGACGGTGTCTTCATAATAGTCTTCCAGCGGGGCACCGGTGTACGGTGTCCAGTCGACCATGTTTTCATCGTCAAACGGCCAGCTGAACGTCTGGTTCGGCGTTGAGGAATACTGGCTGTGGCAGCGGCCGCAGACTTCGTTACCCAGCGGTGCATGCAGATCTGCTTCGCCCAGCATGGCGTCCGGATCGCCGGCACCCAGCACGTGGTTGCCGCCCGGTCCATGGCAGGATTCGCAACCGATATTCATCAGGTCGAAGATGCCGTCCCCGTCATAGTCAAAATACATGGGATCGTTGCTTTCATACAACGATGCCGGGAATCCCTTGAACACCCATTCCCCGGAAGCATCCTGGTAGATGTCCCGGATACCGGTGCTGTGGCAGCCCACGCAGGTCTTGGAATAGTTGGCGCCCTGGTTCAGGTCTGCCGTGGTGACGGTGTCATTGTAGACCGGTGTGGTGTCGTTATACCAGTAGGATGCGCTGTAGGGAATCCATGCGCTGCCGGTCCAGTATAACGGTGACGTGTACACCGAGCGGGAATAGCCGGTTTCGCTGTTGGTAACCGGAACGCGTACCACGAACCGCTGGCCGCCACCGGTGAAACCGGCCTGGGTGAAGACCACCGGCATTTTCAGATCGCCAATGGTGATGTAATACTGGCCGTCTTCCACGGACAGGATCGGTGCATTGGGTTTGTATGCGTTGAATGCGGACTCAATGGTGTTGAAATCCAGGCCATCCAGGAAATCATCCTGGCCGTTGTCATTCATATCGCCCATGACACCCTTGCCGGATACCAGCGTCCATTCAGCCAGTGGCCGTCTCAGGAACTGGAAATGCTTGGTGCCGGGCAGGCGCCGTTTGCTCCAGGTGTGGCAGGCCATGCAGTATTCGGAGCCGACATATGCATTGTCCTGTGCACGTTTGAAACGGGCTTTGCCGTGCTGCTTGTTGAGAAATACGCGCAGATCCATGATCATCTGCTGTACTTCGGGTGATTGTGCGCGTGTCCGTGTTTCACCGGGGTCGTCTTTGTGACCCACACCGGCCATGGCCGCGCCGGCCATGAATGCGGACATGATGATGAATACCATCAGACGTTTCATTAAGATACCCTCCTTTTGGATGTTCAACAATAAACCCCATATAAAATCTGTAGAGAAATAAAGCCCTCGATATACCTCCTATTCCATCAACAGATGGTTGATATTTGAGCCGTGTATGGCACTGTGACACGCCGTGCATTGACGGTACCGGAGGTCCGTCTGGTCATGAAATACGGGCGTGTCGGTATGACAGGACAAGCAGAGAATCCGCGTATCATGGCGGTTGAGCAGGTTGGGATGGGTCGAGCCATGGGGCTCATGACACTCCCCGCAACCGGTGTTGGCGCCGCCCAGGTGTTCAAACATGAACGGACCGTTCTTCCCGGGGTGGCAGGTGGCACAGGTTTCATCCATGCGGTTACCCATCTGTTCTGTCCGGGATTCATGGGCGTTGTGACAGCCGATGCAGGTGTTGTCATAATCGTCCATGGGATGGCTGTAGGGCCGGTTCATCCTGGCCCGAACATCCTTGTGACAATCCAGGCACAGTTCACCGGAAATATCATTGAGCATGGCCCGGTTGGCAATCGTGTCCGCATGCCCGGCGTTGTGGCAGTTGAGACAGGCGCTGCCGATGCCGTAATGAGAAGATTTGATCGGTTGCTGATCTGCATGGCAGCTGCCGCATACCTGCTGGATGGCATCCGCATCCATGGTGCTGAAAGAACCGATGTTGTCAATCATGGGATCTTCAATATGGTTTTCCGCTGAACCATGGCAGCTTTCACAACTGACCATGTTGGCTTCCACATGTACGGTCTTCATGACCGCGGTCACGGTGTCTTCATGGCAGTCCATGCAGACATCGCTGTCAATCGCCGCCTGCGCGAAACAGCCGGAAACCAGAAGACATCCCAGTATGAACAGAAATCGAAAATGTTTCATCTGATCCTCCTACCGGTAAATCCAGCGCAGGCCGAACACGACCTGGTTCAGGTTGTAGTCATGAAGCGGCTGTGCATCTTCCGCATAGTCCAGGTAACGGAGAGACAGGAGCGCGGAAAGGGAATCGGTAAATTTCCAGCTCAGCGACATCCTGGCGTTCCAGGTGGACAGTGGCAGGGATGTGCCGGAATCATCCAGGTAAAACAGCGAGAGCCTTGCACCGAACCGTTCTTTTGCATAGTTGCCCGTGATGTAGTAGCCGGTTTGTTCGGTGTCTGTGCCCTCCAGCAGGGCAGCGTCATCTCTTGCGTAGGTGAAGAGCAACAGGCTGGCATAATCCAGGTCCATCCGGGTTATACCCAGTCCGATCGAAGCCTGCTTGATGGGGGTGAAGTAGATGCCCAGGTCCACGATATTCGATTTGTCCGAAAGCTGGATCAGGGGATCGTTGTTTTCCAGTTTGGATGACTGGAGGAACAGCGTTGTGGAAACGCGGTCACTGATCGCATAATCCCCGGTGACGGTGAAGCCGTTCCGTTTGTCGCCGGCGGTCCGGAAGGTGGGGTCCTCAATGGATTCGCCGAACCCCTTGACAGCCAGTGTTCCCCGCTCATGGCGGAAACGGATACCCGCCTCTGACCGTGTGGTTTCGTAGGTTTCATCAATCATCCCCGACGGCTCGTCATCTGCCAGGCGCGTCTGGAGAATGTCCCCGTCCAGTTTGCTGAACCGTGCTTCCAGTGTCCAGTTCCGGTTGAGTCGATAGGACAGGTCCAGACCATGGTCTGTTCGGGTGTTTTCATAATAATAATCATCGGTGAAGGACTCATCCAGGGTGACCAGCGGTGTGTCCCCGGTGCCGTACAGCATCATGGATCGGGATGTAGCGAAACGGGTGGTGGTTTCGGTGTCCACCATGTCCATGCGGTAGCTCAGGGTCAGGTTGCGGATCGGCATGACGGACAACTGGATCGCCGCCCGGGTAGTGGGGGCTTCGCCATTACCGAACCAGGTGGAGAGGAAGTCTGTTCGGGAACCATAGTCCGTGAACAGGTAAGACTTCAGATCGGTTGAATCCACGTCCATGGTGGCATCCTGGTGGGACCACTGGGCGTTCATCCACCAACGGTTTCCGTTGTAGTCCAATGACAGTTTCGTGGTGGGAATGTCCGATTCATTGATGCCGGCGCGGGTGGCTGTCAACGTCGATGCGAACGTTTCATCCGCGGCATTGGTGACGGACCCCAGCGGTGTAGACGCCTCTTCAATCGTGACCCATGCCTGTCGCAGGGATGCCTTGAATCCGCCTTTCCGAAAGTCAACCCCCAGCTGGAAAGATTCCCGGGTGGTGTCCCGATTCAACCGGATGGGATAGATGTCCAGCCAACCGGAATACGGTTGATGGTATGCCCCGGTGGTTTCACCCAGGGTGTAGCCCGCAACCAATGTGACGTGCTGAATGCCCATCCAGCGGAATTCCGCATTCATGGTGCTTCTGACCACGTTTCGATTGTTGGCGCCGAAGTTGTACGTGTTGTCCGCGAAATAATCGAAGTTCAGGGTATGCTTCAGTGTAAATGCATATTGTCCTGTTTTCCGGATATCAAACCGGAGTTTTCGACCGGTGTCCATCCGGTCCCCGCTTCTGGCTGTCAGTTCCAGCCGGTCGAACCATTTTCCATTGGCCTGTGCCGTCAATCTCAGGTTCTCCAGGAGGAATCCCTCGGTGAGATCCATGTGATTCCGGTAGAAACTGTTCTCGTCATCGGAAATCACGCTGTACCCCATACGGGTATCCAGTTGGATATCCATGTCGGACTCTGCAATCCCCTGTGACGGAAACAGCAACAGGCTTGCAACGACCATATAAAAGAGATTTTTCACAAATGCCCCCCCTGCCAATCGCTAAGATATTAAGCCACCTTGATCTGAGCCTTGTATACAAATTTAGACGTAGAAGAAACCCAAGTCAAGAGAATATGACCAATTTCACAAAATATTCGGATATTCCCAATATGTAATATATGCAAGATGATGAAATATAATAAGCATGGGTTCGGAACATGTGGAGAATGTATGAATGAGCGGATTCACAAAGAAAGGGGACTGAAATAAATCAGTCCCTTCAGATCAAAATATTAGAAAAATAAAATTATTCGTAGCGCAGGGCATCAATGGGATTAAGCGCGGAGGCCTTTCCAGCCGGGTAGACACCGAACAGGACACCGACACCGGTGGAGAACCCAAATCCCAGCAGAATGGCCCAAACGGGCGTGTGAGCCGGGGGGAAGTTGGGGATCATCCCCGCCACCGCGGTGCCCAGCAGAATGCCCGCGCCGATGCCGATGGCGCCGCCGAAGAAGCTCAAGGTAATGGCTTCAATCAGGAACTGGGTCATGATGTTTTTCCGGGTGGCGCCCACCGCTTTCCGGATCCCGATTTCCCGGGTCCGTTCGGTAACGGTGACCAGCATGATGTTCATGATGCCGATGCCGCCCACCAGCAGCGAGATACCCACGATGCCGGCCACAATGGCGGTGATCACGCCGGTTGTATTGGAAAAGTCATCGATAATGTCCTGCTGGGTGGAGATCCGGAAATCGTCCGGATCATCGTCCCCGATGTTGTGTCGCTGGCGGAGCAGCACTTCACATTGCTGTTTCACGTTGTCGATCTGCTTCAGGTCAACGACGCGGAACTGGATACTGACAAATTTTCCGGCATTCCGGCCGTATAGGTCCAGTGCTGATGTAATAGGTACAAACACATAGTCATCCCAGGACTGTCCGAAAAAAGAGCCACGTTTCTCCATGACGCCGACAATTTTGTAGGGAGAATTTCCGATCTGAATATACTGGCCGATGGGTTCAGTCCCCAGGTCCAGTGATTTGAGCACTTCCTGGCCGATGACTGCCACTTTACGGCGGTATTCCAGGTCCAGGTCGGTGAGAAAGCGGCCCTTCTCCACGTATTGGCCATTGATGTCCTGGTATTCCGGATGGGCCCCGTAAATCATGGTGTTCCGGTTCATACCATTTGCCTTCAACTCGGAACTCTGGACAATAATGGGGGCCAGGTCGGTGATCCCGCTGATGGAGCGACGCAGGGCGTTGGCGTCTTCCAGGGTCAGTTCGGGCCGGTTTTTCATATAGTCGGCGATGTTCCGGGCTTCCATGTGGGGTTGAATGTTGACAATGTTCGTGCCCATTTCCTGGATCTGCCGGTCAATGGTGGCAAAAATGCCCTGGATCAGTGCCACCACGGTGATGATGGAGCAGACACCGATCATGATGCCCAGCGTGGTCAGGAAGCTGCGCATCTTGTTAGAAAGGATGGACTTGACGGCTAAAAACAGGTTTTCAATGAACATTCCGTTTGTCCTCCTCGATCTGACCGTCCTTCAGGGTGATGGTCCTCTCCGCGGTGGCACCGATATCCGGTTCATGGGTGACCAGGATAATGGTATTACCCCTGTCATGGAGTTCGTTGAACAGATCCATGATTTCGGTGCTGGTCCGGGAGTCCAGGTTTCCGGTAGGTTCATCTGCCAGCAGCAGGGCCGGGCCATTAATCAAGGCCCGTGCCACGGCCACACGCTGTCGCTGGCCACCGGAAAGCTGGTTGGGACGGTGATGCATCCGGTCCTTCATGCCCACTGCTTCCAGCATAGCGGCACTTCGTTCCAGTCTTTCCCGTTTCTTCAGACCGTTGTAAATCAGGGGCACTTCCACGTTGTTCAGTGCAGTCAGGTCCGGTAACAGGTTGAATGTCTGAAATACGAACCCGATTTCACGGTTGCGGACAGCGGCCAGTTCATCATCGTTCATGTGGGAGACATCCACGTCCTTCAACAGATAATGTCCCTCGGACGGTGTGTCCAGGCAACCCAGCAGGTTCATTAGGGTGGACTTGCCGGAACCGGACGCGCCCATGATGGACAGGAATTCACCTTCGGCCACGTCGAACGAAACATGATCCAGTGCGTGAATCACTTCCATACCCATCTGGTATGTTTTGGTCAGTTGTTCAACCTGGATCAGCATCAGTCACGCTTCTTTTCACGGACGGCGTCGTCCGCCTTCAGGTTTTTCAATGTCCGGTAGGGCCCGGTGATGACCTTGTCGGTCAGCTTCAATCCATCGGTGATTTCGGTGGCAGCGTCGTTGCTCAGGCCCGTTTGCACCACTTTCCGGACCGCCTTGTTGTTTTCCACCACGAAGCAGAACTTCTCTGCGGTATCATCATCGGTCCGGACGGCCTGGATGGGCACATGCATCACATCCATTTTTCGCGCGATTTCAATTTCCGCGCGTCCGGTCATACCCGGTTTCATGGCGTCGTCCAGTTCCAACAGCTCGGCCTTGACCTTGAACACGGAAATATCACGACCGACGGGTTTGTAGGCCGATTGGCCGATTTCCACCACCCGTCCCCGGAACGACTTATCGGTGAGTGCTTCCAGTTCCACGTCCGCTTCCATGCCCAGCCGGATACGGGCCGATTCAATCTCGTTGACTTCCACTTCCAGGTCCATGGCTGACATGTCGCTGATTTCCATGATCACGGAACCCTGGACGTTAATGGTACCCTGGATGACCTGCTCCCCCAGTTCCTTGTGGAGCGCAGTGACCCGGCCGGCAATGGGGCTGCGGATCACGGTCTTGTCCAGTTGTTCTTCCGTTTTCTGGAGCAGTGCCTGTGACTGGGCCACGTTTTCCTGGTATTGTTTCAGGGTGAGCCGGGCGCCATCCAGCGTGGTCTGGGCCAGTTCATATTCTTCGATGGAGATCAGCTCGGATGCAAAAAGTCTTTGTTTCCGTTTGAATTCCCGTTCTGCTTTTTCCAGCTGGACCCGCTGGTTTTCCACCTGGATTTCGGACATGCGGGTGCTGGCCTGCTGCCGCCGGACTTCACTCTTCAGATCCCGGTCATCGATCCGGACCACCAGGTCCCCGGCTTCCACCAGGTCTCCTTCACGGACCGGCAGCTCGATGATTTTGCCCATAACATCAGAGTTGATGTCCACCTGGATCCGAGGCTGCAACGAACCGGTGGCGGAAATGGTGTCCAGGAATTCACCCTGTTTTACTTCTTCCATGAAGACGGGTTTGCCTTTTTCCTTCTTGGACATGACTCCCGCCACGATCATACCGATAACGGCGACCGCAACGATGGGAATAATGATTTTCTTGTTCATACGACCCTAACCGACAAACAGCACGCCGATGCCGACCATCACAACAAAGGGGATGATGACGACAAGGGAACTCTTGAGCAGCTTACTCTTGGTGATCACGGAGAAGCCGATAATGGTCAGGATCATGCGCCAGAGGTTAAAGAAGTCCAGGGACTTCAAAACGGTATGCAACTTCAGGCCGATGGATTCGGGGTCCACGAAGTAGCCCACGTTGGAAGGTACCAGCTCCTGGAATAATGTTGTTGAAAAGTCACCGATCAGCATGATCGCAAGTGCAACCACGGCCCAGATGATAACCGGTCCACTGGAATAAACCGCCACGGCTGTGGCCTGGGCGAACGTGGTTTCACCGCCGGAGATCCTGGCGACCAGGTAGAAATACAAGCCGATCAACAGGAACATGATGGGTGTGACGATCAATGTGCCACCCGGCATCGAATATTTCATGACTTTGGACTGCACATCCACAATCTGTTCCATCTGCCCTTCCGGGATCCGGTCCGCGCGTCCGGACATTTCGATGGACTTTACAATGATTGCGCCGCGATCCACATTCCATGCATAGTAACCGGTGATGCCGGTCATCAGCAGGGTGATCAACAGGATGGGCATAAACAGTTTGGGAGCGGATTTTGCTGCGTCAAACGCTTCGGCGGGGGCAAACATTGCCTGGAATAAACGGGTAATTCCTTCCATGACTCCTCCTCTTCATTCTCGTCGTCATGACAATCTCTACGGACTGTTCGCGGCCAGGTTTCCGGACGCTGATTACTGTACGCTGGTATTGACGGTCCTATTCAATGAAACCGTTAAGAAAATCCAGGGTAATCGTTCGGATCTGTTCCAGCCTTGCTTCGTCCTCGGCTTCAAACCGAAGGACAAGAACCGGCTGGGTATTGGATGCCCGGATCAGCGACCAGCCGCCATCAAAACGCATGCGCAGGCCGTCAATGGTGATCAGTTCTGCCAGGCCGGGCAGGTCGGCACTGCCGTCTTCCACGGCTTTCACCATCTTGTCAATGACGTCAAACTTGATTTCATCGGGGCAATCCACTTTCTGTTCCGGGGTGGAGATCATCTTGGGCAGGGTGTCAAAGAGATCCGCCAGGGAGATCGCGCGACGGTTGACCATTTCCATCAGCCGGGCACCGGCATAGACGGCGTCATCAAATCCGAAATAGCGGTCCGCGAAAAAGAGGTGACCGCTCATTTCACCGGCCAGCAGGGCGTTCACTTCCTTCATTTTCCGTTTGATGATGGAATGGCCGGTCTTCCACATGATAGCGGTGCCGCCGGCATTCCGGATTTCGTCATAGAGCACCTGGCTGCATTTCACCTCGCCGATGAAAGTGCCGGAGCCATGTTCATCCAGGATATCTTTGGCAAATAGAGTGAGCAGCTGGTCGCCCCAGATAATCCGTCCCCGGTTGTCCACCACGCCGATCCGGTCGCCGTCCCCATCGAACCCGATGCCCATGTCGGCACCCTGTTCCTTCACGGTTTCGATCATGTCCGTGATGTTTTCCACCACGGTGGGGTCCGGATGATGGTTGGGGAAGGATCCGTCCACCTCGCAGAACAACTCGATCACGTCAGCACCCATATCCCGAAAAACCGGCGGCGCCAGCGGCCCGGCGATGCCGTTCCCGGCATCCACCACGACTTTCAGATTCTGTGCGGTATCCGTGGCGAACCGGTCCCGGAAAAACGCCCGGTATGGGGTTTCCAGGTCGACGGTTTCGTTTTCCTGCTCCAGTTTGACCGGTCCCCGTCCGTTCCACGGTGCGTCCACGCCCAGCTTGTACAGCTCCTGGATGTCGTCTGCGGACAGGGTTTCCAGTCCGGTCATCATCTTGAATCCGTTGAATTCAGGTGGATTGTGGCTGGCCGTGACCATGATGCCGCCCTGGACGTCCATGTTGTGCACCGCGAAATACAAGACCGGTGTGGCCACCAGTCCCCCATCCAGTACCCGGATGCCCAGCCGGTTGAGTCCGGCTGTCAGATGTTTGATAAACGCCGGTGTGGATTCACGGGCGTCACCGCCGATCACAACGGTGGCATGGGTCCGGTTAAGCTTTTTCAACAGTTGGGTGCCATAGGCCAACCCGATGGACCGGACGGTTTCCGGGGTCAGGTCGGTGCCCACGATACCCCGGATGTCATACTTGCGGAAAATGGATGGGTTCAGCATTGGATTACTCCTCTTTCAGTTGCGGGTCAAAACATTTGCGGCACCGGGCCTCGTAAATGTCCGCGGCTCCTACCACGATGCGTTCGCCGGCTTTTACGGTGCGTTGTGTCCGGTTGGCGGGGTTGCCGCATTTGACGCAGATGGCCAACAGCTTGGTGACGTATTCGGATTCCGCCATCAGGTTGATGGTGTGCTCAAACGGCTGGCTGAGATAATCCTGGTCCAGCCCGGCACAGATCACCCGGCGACCCTGTTCCGCCAGCTGGCGGGCGACAGCGATGATGCCGTCATCAAAAAACTGGACCTCGTCAATGCCCACCACCTGTTCATCGGTGACAAGTTTGAGGATTTCTGAGCTGTGGTTGACGATGGTGGCGTCAAACATAAGGGAGCTGTGGGACGCGATCTTCTTTTTGTCATAGCGCTGGTCAATTTCCGGTTTGAAAACCGCCAGTTTCTGACGGGCAATTTCCGCCCGGCGCAGGCGCTTGATCAATTCTTCGGTTTTGCCGCTGAACATACAGCCGCAGATCAATTCGATCCAGCCGGTTTCAGTAGGGAGCAGGTGCATGGCATTCATCTGTTTGTGGCCTCCATCTGGTTCGTTGTTTAGTGGCGGAAATGGCGAATTCGGGTAAAGATCATGGGTATGCCATGTTCATTGGCCGCGTCGATTACTTCCTCGTCCCGAACGGAGCCGCCCGGCTGCACAATGGCACTGACCTTGTACCCGGATGCTTCGTCAATGGAATCGCGGAACGGGAAGAACGCGTCAGAAGCGAGTACCGTACCGGCAATGGGTTTGTTTGCCTTGGTCACGGCCAGCTTGACACTGTCCACCCGGCTCATCTGTCCCGCACCGATGCCGACGGTTTCATTTTCGCGGCAGAACACGATAGCGTTTGACTTGACGTGTTTGACCACCTTCCAGGCAAAAGCCATGGCACGCATGGTTTCCGGTGACGGTTTGCAGTCTGTCACGATTTCCCAGTTTTCGGAATTTTCGGTAATGGTGTCAGCTGCCTGGAGGAGCATACCGCCCCGGATCCTGCGATAGTCGGCATAACTCCTTGCTTCCGGATTGACGGGCAATTTCAGGATGCGCAGGTTCTTCTTCCGGGCAAACCGGGCCTTCGCGTCTTCATCGAAATCCGGTGCCACGATCACTTCCACGAAATGCTGGGCAATCTCCTCGGCCAGGGCCAGGTCAACTTTCCGGTTCAGGGCGATGATGCCACCGAACGCGGACAGGGGATCGGTGCTGTGGGCCCGTTCAAACGCGGTGGCCAGGTCGATGCTGTCCCGGCCGATACCGCATGGATTGGCGTGTTTCACGATAACGGCGGCGGGATCTTCAAATTCCCGGACCATGTTGATGGCCGCGTCGGTGTCCATGATGTTGTTGTAGGAAAGGGCCTTCCCCTGCAACTGGTCCAGGTGGGGCAATGTGTCGGGTGATGCATCGGGTTCACTGTAGAATGCTGCCGGCTGGTGGGGGTTCTCTCCGTAACGGAGTTCCTGGCGGAGGTTCAATTCCAGGAATTGTTTTTCCGGGAATGGGATGTCCATCTGCCGGTTGAAATAGTCACTGATGGCGATGTCATAGCTGGCCGTGTGGGCAAAAGCTTTTCGGGCCAGGTTTCGACGGGTGTCCATATCGACGTTGCCGTGTTTCTTCAGTTGCCGGAGCACTTCCGGATAGTCAGCGGGGTCCACCAGGATGATCACGTGACGGAAGTTCTTTGCCGACGCCCGGACCATACTGGGACCACCAATGTCGATATTCTCGATAACGTCCGGTTCCGCCGCGCCGCCGGCAACGGTTTCCCGGAAAGGGTAGAGGTTGACACACACCAGTTGAATGGGGGAAATATCCAGCTCATCCAATTGCCGCAGGTGGTCGGTTTTGTCATGGTCGGCCAGGATACCGCCGTGGATACGGGGATGGAGGGTTTTGACCCGTCCGCCCAGGATTTCCGGAAAACCGGTCCGGTCACTGACCGGTTGGACGTCAATACCGGCTTCCTGCAACGTTCTTGCTGTACCACCAGTGGACAACAACTGAAAATCAAGTTCCGTCAAGTGACGGGCAAAGTCAGCGATTCCGGACTTGTCGCTGACGGAAATCAACGCAGTTCGCTTCATGGCGCGTTCCCTTCTGTACCAGAAATGTCTGTTTTCGTGCGCTCTTATTGTAAAGGGAAGCGCGGGAGCAGTTCAAACACTTTCTCCCGGTCGATCTCGTCCAGGACCGGTCCCCGGAAATCCACCGAATGGCCGGCATCTTTCAGCGTTGCCAAAAGGGAATCGGTCAGGTTTTCCGGTTCAATTCCGGGTCGCAGACGGTCCAGGCAGGTGACCTTTCGTTCAAGGACCGGTTGGGGTGCTTTGAGCACGGCTGCCGTCAGCGCATAGTCGAACCGCCAGGCAATGGAACCATGCTGCATCATCCGGCGACTGTCCCGGCGCTGGGCATTCCCCACAAGCTTGCAGCCGTTGATTACCAGTTCATAGTCGGAGGGCAGCAGGAAGCAGGCCACACCGGATTTCATTCCGGCTCGCCGGTCATGGGCATCAACCCTGCCGGCAAACCGGCAGTCCACTCCCATATGCAGAAAGGTGTCCCGTAGAATGGTGGCGATGTCCCGGTACACGCCCACCACGGACCGGTCGGTGAACGCGGACAGGGGCGCGGACACCATGTAGGTGATGTCCTGCCAGTGGAACACAGCGGCGCCGCCGGTGGACCGTCTGACAATGGGAATGTTCCGGCTCTGGCAGACGTCCAGGTCCACGACATCGGACGCTTGCTGGGAATGTCCCAGGGACACGGCGCCGGGTTCCCAGCCATACAGACGGACAGTGATACCGTCTCCATGACACAGGAAGTATTCATCAATGGCCATGTTCATGTCGGGTTTAAATTGCTGGTAGGGATAAAACCGGATATCAGTCATAGGTCACGTCCGTTGTGAAGAAGTCGGTCAGTTTGAACTGGAGGGCTTCCGCCACGTGGACCGGTTGAATTTCCTGCAGGTCGGCTTCCAGGTCGGCGATGGTTCGGGCCACTTTCAGCACCCGGTTGAAACTTCGGGAGGACAGGCGCATGTTTCGGGAGGCATTGAGCAGCAGTGCTTCCGCCTCAGCCGACATGGTACAGACCGTTTTCAGACGGGATTCCGGTAGATATGCGTTTGCGCATCCGGACCGTTTGCGCTGCCGCTTACGGGCTTCGTCAACCATGGTCTGCAGTTCGCGGGACCCGGTTCCGGCCGGGCCGTTCATCATCTGTTCCAACGGGATCTGGGGGACGTGCACCAGCAGGTCAATCCGGTCCAGCAGCGGACCCGATATCCGGCCGCGATAGTTGGCGATCCGGGTGGGCGAACAGGCACATTCCCGTTCATCCGACCCGAAGTATCCGCAGGGGCAGGGGTTCATAGCTGCGATTAACAGGAACCGGGAGGGGAAGGCCACCGAACCGGATGCCCGGGAGATTCTCACGGTACCGTCTTCCATGGGTTGCCGGAGCACTTCCAGCGTCCGGCGGGGAAACTCGGGAAACTCGTCCAGGAAGAGTACGCCGTTGTGAGCATAGGATACTTCACCGGGATTCAGCCGGGTGCCGCCGCCGATCAGGCCGATATGGGAAATGGTATGGTGGGGTGCCCGGTAGGGACGAACCTGGAGAATTCCGGTTTCTTTCAGCAAGCCGCCGGCTGAATGGATCATGGTGGTTTCCACCGCTTCCTCGTGGGACATGGCCGGCAGGATGGATGGTAATGCCTTGGCCAGCATGCTCTTGCCGGATCCCGGTGGTCCATACATGAGCAGGTTGTGGTTTCCGGCAGCGGCAATGATCAGTGCCCGTTTGGCGTGGTCCTGACCGCGAATATCCGCCATGTCGGTGCCATAGTCTGTTGCAGCCTGGATGACCGGCTGTTCGGGGAGATCCGGTTCGGCTTCCCCCACAAGGTTCCGGACAAGCTGGTTCAAGTTCCGGTAGGGCAGAATGTCCAGGTCCTGAATGACCGATGCTTCATGATAGTTGTCTTCCGGCACAACCAGTTGCAGATTCTGTTTCTTTGCCATCATGGCCATGCTGAGTACCCCGTTGACCGGCCGCGCGGCACCATCAAGCGACAGTTCTCCGATGATGAGCCTGCCGGCCAGGTGGTCCCGGTTCAGCAGTTTACCGGATTCGGACAGGATCCCCAGGGCGATGGGTACATCCACACGGGAGCTTTCTTTCTTGAGGTCAGCAGGCGCGAGGTTCACGGTTACTCGCCTGCCGGGAAAGGTAAATCCGGAATTCTTGATGGCGGCTCGGATCCGGTCCCGGCTTTCCTTGATGGCGGTATCGGGCATACCGACAATATTGAATGTGCTGAGTCCGTCGGCGATGTCCACTTCAACAGTGACGGGTTGTGCGAGGATGCCGGCAAGGTCGGCGGAGGACAGCTTGACAACCATGGAGAATCAGATGTCCTGAATCCGGATAACATCACCCGGATGAATCAGGTTGCCGGATAGATTGTTCCACCGGCGGATCTGGGATACGGACACGCCGTATCGCTTGGAGAGGGAGTACAGGGAATCTCCTGAACGCACCCGGTGATGGCCGGGTGGTGTTTCGCTCGTTCCGGTTACGGGCGCTGCTGCGGCCCGGGATCGGGTGCTCTTGTTGTAGTAGACGGTGAGGCGCTGTCCCGGCTTCAACAGGGTACTGTCGATACCGTTCCACGATTTCACACTGTCCACATCTGTACGGTAGCGCAGGGCAATGCCATACAGGGTATCGCCTCGACGAACCTTGTGAACCAGTTGTTTGCCGGTGGGGTAGGTGCGTTTCTTGACCGTGTTGTCCTGCGCCGGCGGATAATAATCATGTCCCTGTCCGATTGGGATAACCAGTGTTTTGCCGGCCCGGATCAACCGTGCATTCCGGATCCGGTTTGCCTTGCTGATAGCGGAAACGGATGTCTGGTATTTCCGGGCGATCTGGGACAGGGTTTCACCTTCCCGGATCCGGTGATAGCGGAGTGTGACCCGCTGGTCCGCGGGCAGCGCCGCAAATTGTGTCTGGAATTGTTGCTGTTTGCCCACGGGCACCCGGATGGAAAAGCTGTTGTTGGTTACCGGTGTGGTCAGCCGGCGCATGTGGGGGTTCAGGTCCTGGATGTTCCGTACCGTGGTATCACACAGGCGGGCAACCACCCGCAGGTCGGTGCAGGAGTCAATTTTTGCCGTGTCATATTCCAGCGGCTCATCAAATTGCAGGTTGTCAAATCCATACCGTTCGGGATCCCGAGCGATGACAACCGCGGCGAGAAATGCGGGTACATAATTCTTGGTTTCCCTGCGCAGCACCCATCTCTTTGAGGCAATCTTCCAGAAATCACGGGAATTCACCTTGCGAATGGAGCGGGATATTTTCCCCTGACCGGCATTGTAGGCGGCCAGGGCCAGGTACCAGTCGTCAAAATGATCATGCAGGCGTTTCAGGTGGCGTGCGGCCGCGCGGGTGGAAAGTTCCGGGTCGCAACGCTCATCCACCCACCAATCCACGGTCAGGCCTTCCAGGCGGGCGGTGCCCCGCATGAATTGCCAGATCCCCTTGGCTTTTGCCCGGGACAATGCAAAGGTCTTGTAGCCGCTTTCTACGATGGGCAAGTAGAACAATTCTTCCGGCACCCCTTCTTCCCGGAGAATCCGTTTGAACAGGGTTTCATATTTGCCGGACCGTTCCAGGCTTGCCTGGATGACCGGTTTCAGCCGGGTGGAATAGGCTTTTATATAGGACAGCACCTGCTTGTTGAGAACAATGGGTATTTCGGACCTGATCGGCGTCTCTTCCACAATCTGACGTTCGGCCTCGGCTTCCTTGTCCGTGATGAAAGAGAAATCATCTGACAGAACCTTGTTGGTCTGTTCCCCCGTGTCACTTTCGGTGTAGGTGTCGCCCCGTGATGTCCACTGCAGTTCCTGTGCATGGATCCGGCTGATGCATTGATCCATGTAGGCGATGAACAACGGATCCTGTCGAATCTCTTCCGGCTGGTCATACAAGGCGGCAACTGTACGGTCAAATGCTTTCCGGGCGTCCTCGGTGTAGCCGATCTCGGCGAACATGCTTCCATCCTGGAATATTGTTTCGATCTCGGCAATGACCGTTTCAGCGGGATTGGGCACAGACTGTACTTCCGGTGCGCGGGGGACGGTTTCCACTTTTGCGGGTGGCGCAACGCAACACAACGATACAACTGTGAGGAGAGCCAGTGAAACCAGTAAGGCATATCGACGAAGCGGATATTGTCTCATTGTGCGTTGTCCGTCCCGGTTGGTGAATTCATGCTACCCGGAGAGGATACCTGAAATCAAACGGATGTTCAATCTTCGACATCGCCTTCCAGTTCGCGGATTCGACTGCGTACCACTTCCTCAGCGACCACCGGAATCACTTCCCAGGCGATCTGCCGGACGGAATCGCTTCCCATCAATTCGACGACGCGCTTTGCAATCCGGTCAATGTCGGCAGCACTCAGGGCACCTGCTGCGGGCACATCACGGAGTGAGGAGGGCGGTGGAATGATCTCCCCTTCACCTTCGTCAAAGCTCAGGTCAATGGGTTCCGGTATGACATCATCATCTGAATGGGAATCGGACTCATCGACGGATTCGGAATCTGAATCTTCTGATTCCGGGACATCTTCCGGCTGTTCCACATCATAGGATCCCATTTGCAGCGTCTGGGGTTCTTCTTCGATGGCAAAGTTGACATCAATATCTTCTTCGGGTTCGTCAGCGACTGTCTCTTCGGTTCCGACTTCTTCCGGCAGGTTGAACTGGGGCTCCGGTATGTCTTCCACCACGGCTTCCAGGTCTTCATCCAGAACAGGCTCGGCTTCATCCGCGATGGGTTCAGCTTCTTCTTCCATCATTTCCACGACCGGTACGTCCGGTTCCGCCGGGGCCTGGTCATCGGCTTCGCGCGCTTCAATGACCGCCTCAACCGGTTCAACTGGCTCGTCTTCCGGCTCCACGGCATCGGATTCCGGTGCTTCTTCCGCCGGTGTTTCGGTGATGAGATCCGGGGCCTCCGGTTCGACGGCTTCTTCCAGCACGGTCTCCGGTTCATCTGCCAGGACAACTTCCGGTTCAGATTCAACGGGCTCTTCTTCTGTTTCCGCAGCGGGCGCGAAGGCTTCGGCAACTGCTTCGGCACCCGGTACCCCTTCCATCATTTCCGGGGGCAGGAGTTGTTCTTCATCTTCAAAATCGCCGAAGTCGATAGAATCCAGGTCTTCCTCGATATCCATGTCGTCGAACGGCATATCACCTTCGGGCGTTACAGTAACGGCTGCCGGGGCTTCCGGACCGGTTTCGGCGGCCATTTCCGGTTCTGGTTCGGCCGGTTCTTCTTCGGGGTCCGCCACAGCGTCCGGAACCGGAGGCACCGGGATTTCCTGTTCGGGCAGGTCGGAGGTGTCCGGTTCGTCACCAATGGGGAGATCTTCCGGAATTTCCACGTCTGCCAGATCGTCTTCCCCGATATCCATCAGGTCTTCCTCGGAGAGCATGAATTCATCGTCCGTAATGGATTCCAGTTCTTCCGGTGACAGGCTTTCCATCTGATCCAGATCCTGGGATACGGCCGAAATGCCGGCGACTTTTTCTTTCAGTGCATCTGAGGTAAATGGTTTTTCGATTGTTTCATCCACGCCGGCCTGTCGGGCAAGCGTGGTGTCAAAGTCATGAAACTTTGGGATCATAAGCAACGTCGGGGCGTCATACGTGTTCTTGACCTGGGCAATTACATCATGAACATCTTCCTGGTCCGGGAGGTCCGCGCTGATCAGGACCAGGTGGACGGGATCTCCTGGTGTGCAGGATATCGGGTATCCCTCTGAAATATATACGTCGTATGATTCTTCTGGAAACGCCAGCTGTACAATCTTGTGAATCATGATACTGGGATCAATGACAAGTATGTTCTTTTTCATACAAGATCTCCCCGGGCGTTATTTTTTCATACGTTATCACAATCGGAAGTGTAAGGTCAAGCGAGAGTTGGGTTTTTCTAAGGTTTTGAGTTGAAGGGAAAACGGGGCCGTCAAAATGACGGCCCCGGGGTCCAGAATCAGCCTTTCTGGGCGAGTTCCTTGAGCATTTTCCGTGTGATCGATTTGGGCCGTTCGATGGGCATACCCAGTGCGCGGTCCCAGACGATCTGGGCGGTGATACCCATGGCACGGGAAACACCGAACAGTACGGTATAGAAATCATATTCTTTCACACCGTAGTAAACCTGGAGCACACCGGAGTGAGCGTCCACGTTGGGCCAGGGGTTCTTGGCCTTGCCATGTTCCTTCAAGACATCCGGCACCACTTCATACACGTTGCTGACCGTGTTGAAAATGGGGTCGTCTTTCAGATACTTCAAGCCGAATTCACGCTGGGCCGTGTAGCGGGGGTCGGTCTGACGGAGAACGGCATGACCGTATCCCGGAATGACTTTTCCGCCGTTCAGGGTATCCCAGGCATACTGTTTGATCTCATCCTTGGTGGGCGTGCGTCCGCCGAAATGATCCATCAGCGTTACGATCCACTTCAGACATTCCTGATTGGCCAGTCCGTGAAGCGGGCCGGCCAGGCCACCCATGGCAGCCGAGACTGCGTAGAAAACATCGGAAAGGGCACTGGCAACGAGATGGCCGGTATGCGCACTGACGTTACCGCTTTCATGATCGGAGTGGAGCAGCAGGTAAAGTCGCATGAGTTCTTTGTATTCTGGGTGTTCCACACCCATCAGATGTGCAAAATTGGCACCCCAGTCCGCGTTGGGGTCGTTCTGGATGTCCACATCACCCTTGTACTTCAGGCGATAGATGAAAGCCGCAACCTGGGGCAGCTTGCCCATCAGATTGATGGCGTCATCCAGCGTGGCTTCCCAATAGTCCGTTTTGGCCATTCCTTCGTCATAGCGTTTTCTGAATACGGATTCCCGTTCCAGGGCCGCAATGGCTGTGACGAACATGGCCATCGGGTGGGAATCTTCCGGCATGGCCCGCAGTACGTCAGTGACGTAATCGGGCAGAACAGATTTTGCCAGGACTTCGGCCTCGAGATCCTTGACTTCCGCTTCGGTGGGCACTTGGCCGGTCAACAGCAGCCACCAGAGACCCAATGCGTAGGGTTCTTCTGCGCCCGGCGGTTTCGGCAGTGCTTTCCGGGTTTCCGGAATTGTCATTCCCCGGAACCGGATTCCCTCCATCGGGTCCAGATAGGACGTATCACAGACCAGGACCTTGGCACCACGAATGCCCCCCAGTGCCTGGCCGGCCGTCAGCTGGTCAATGACGTTGCCGGCAAGCGGTTTGAGTGTCGCCAGATCTTCCCGCTCCGCAGGGATCAGTCCGGCAAGTTTTTCTTTCAGCAAGCCCATGTTCCACTCCTTTTTCAGTTCTTTACCTTGTTTGGGTACTCCAACAGAAACATGTAACCTTGAAACGCACAGATTTTAATACCATTATATAGGGGTTAATTTGGCTATTCCAGTGAAAAATCAATAAATTGTTCGGCGGGTTAATTCAGCGGCTGTCCGGTGAAATGTGGGTGATGGACCAGGTGTTTTCTTCGAACCGGGCCGTGATTTTGTATGGTCCCGTGCTGTGATTTCCCCTGAAGAAAGCCAGTCCGGTGACGGTGGAAAACTTGTCCAGTTCAATCGGCGGATCTTCTTCGGCAACGAACCAGTTCCATCGTTCGTCCTCGGCCAGCAGTCGTTTGATCAGGGTACAGATATGATATTTCTTTTTTTGCTTGGCCAGCAATTTCTGGACCAGGCTCCACTTGAATCCGTCTTCTTTCAACCGGTTGACCAGCTTTTCCATGATTGCGGCACTGGCCTTCCGCTCCCGGTCCATGGACTTCAGCAGCAGGGAACGAACCAGTTTCAGCGGTGCCTGGGAGGAAATCATGGCCTGGAGAATTTCCAGCAATGCAATCTTCAGATAATCTTCCCGGCTGGAGTAGAACCATTCGTCGTCCAGTAATGGGATACTGGCTTCCGCCTGGGCCAGTTTTTCGTTCATCATGATGATGGCCAGTTCCGCGTCCGGGTTCCGTTTGAGAAAAGCCATTTCCTCCGGCTGATAGTCTGCCGCCTGCCTGCCGGTCTGTTCCGGGGCCGGTGCGATCCGCGATTTCAGTTCCTGGATGAATGTTTCATAGCGGATGGGTTGCTCCGGTTTTCGTTTGATATGCTCGACCATTCCCCTGGCGATTTCGTTTTCAAATATCCGCGGTACCCGGTAAATGGTACGGTATTCCGCCCCTGCCACTTCCAGGATGGTGAACACCGAGGGAGAGACCGCCTGAACCAGGTCCGGGTAATAGTTCCGATGGAAGCCCATGGATTTTTCCAGCAGCGCCTTCATGATTGGCTGGGGGGGCAATTCTCCATGTTCGTGGAGTCGCATGATGGAACTGGCGATCAGCGCGCGGAGGGACTGGATCAATTCCAGGTGTTCCCGTTGCAGGGTGCGGCGGATATTGCCGATTAACAGTTGTACGTCCCGTCGGAACAACGGCTGGAGCTTCCGGTCCACCTGGCTTTCCAGTTTCGAAACCGATTCCGCCTCGGTGAACCGATGGAGAAACCGGGCCCCGTCGTCCCGGAAAAACGCTTTTGCGTCAATGTCCAGTATCCGGACATGAAGCTGTGACAGGCCGATTTCTTCCGGTTTCAGATACTTGGTCCAGTCCGCGGTGTCCTGGACAAACTGCTGGAGGATCACGGTCAGTTGTTCCAGCAGGTCCCGCATCAATTCGGAATTGTTCAGTACAATGACTTCGTCATCGGTGTAGGCCACGTTCTGTCGGTTGTATTGCAGAATCTTGGACACGGTATACTTGATTTCGGATTCCGACAGGTTGAAGATGGATAAATCGGACATTAACTGGTCCAGTTCCACGCTGCTTGCCAGGCTCACATCACCGTCGGAAGACAGACTTCCTGCTGTTCTTACCAGCTCCGGTGCCAGGTTGAACAGGATGAGGAACAGCTTACCCAATCCCGGATCCTTCTGCTTCTTGTAGGTGGGCTGGTACAGGGAAAGCCGGAATGATACCAGGTCTTTTGTGATCGTCGCATCCAGCGATTCCGGAACGTCTGTGCGAAGCATCCGGTTCCTGGGCTTCTGACTGACTTCTTTCAACAGCCAGTCCGGCATCCGGTTGATGAAATATCGGAGTTTCTGCTGATATTCCGCAGGTCCGAACCCGGCGTGTTTCAGAATTTCAATGCGCTGGAGAAAGGTTTCCGCATCTTCCGGAATGCCGTTCTGCAGAATTTCCGGCAACTGGACTTCATTTACTGGTTGCGGTGTCTTGTTGAATATTTTCTTGAGAAAACTCATCCCAGGAACTCCAGGATATCGCTGCCGGTCCGGTTTCTGAACTGGGTGCCAAATGAGGGAATCTCGCCGATTTCTTCATCTGCATAGCAGCTGACCACGCGGTGCATGGGCAGGAATATGGATGTGGGGCAGATCGTGGATTCCGTTTCCGGGTTGCAGATGGCTGTCATCCAGTCATTGAACGAATTCACGTCAAGCCCGCGCACAAAAATTCCCGATGGGGAAATTTCCTGGAGTGAACCAATGATTTTTTCCCGTGGATTCTGCAGGTTAAGGATCACGATGGTCCCGGGTTGCATGACCGCTCCATTTGTTTTGATAGGATCTATTCTATAATAGGGAATCATGGTGATCAATCAGCGAACCGGATCAATTCACACTTTCCATTCCGTGACCGTGTTGTGAATGCTCTTGTGGCTGCAGGGAGGAGCAAGATGAATCGGCGTTTTCGTTTTCCGTTGTCTGTCCAGATTATTGTTGGTGCATTGCTGGGGGTTGTGGCAGGTGTCCTGATACCGGAATATGCCGGGGTGGGGCAGTTCCTGGGTACGATTTTCCTCCGGTTATTGAAAATGCTGATCATTCCGTTGATTTTTTCCTCCATTGTCATGGGCGTGGTCAACACGGCCAGTGCATCATCATTCGGTCGAATGGGGTTGCGGACATTCGGCTGGTATTTGACAACCAGCCTGCTGGCCATTCTGACGGGCCAGCTGCTGGTGAATCTTGTTCGCCCGGGTGTGGGTACGGATCTTTCCGTTGCAGTCGATCCGGTTGCCATGGAGCAGGGCTTCCAGTTCCGGGACATCCTGATCAACCTGGTACCGGAAAACATTTTCAGGGTGATGGCAGATGGCCAGGTCTTGCCGATTATCTTTTTTGCGTTGCTTTCCGGGTATTTCATGGGGCGGATGGGGGATGGCCTGGCGGAGCCCCTGGTCCGTGTCACCGACAGCCTGTACCACTTGATGATGAAAATTACCGGCTTTGTGATCAAGCTGGCGCCCATCGGTATTCTCGGGTTGATTTACCAGACCGTTGCCGATACCGGCCTGGGGGTGTTCGGAAACCTGGCCCTGTATTTTCTGACCGTGCTGGGGGGCCTGCTGATTCACTTCTTCCTCACATTGCCTCTGCTGATCTTCCTGTTCACCCGAAAGAATCCCTATCGGTTCATGCGGCAGATGTTTGCACCCCTGATCACAGCATTTTCCACAAGCTCCTCTTCGGCGACGTTGCCGTTGACAATTCGAACCATTGAAGAGGATGTGGGGGTGTCCAACCGTGTGGCCGGGTTTGTCCTGCCGCTGGGTGCCACCATCAACATGGACGGTACCGCCCTGTATGAATGTGCCGCGGTGATTTTCATTGCCCAGGCATATGGCATCCCGTTGAGCATGACCCAGCAGGTTGTGATCCTGGCCACCGCGCTTCTGGTTTCCATCGGTGCGGCCGGCATTCCCATGGCCGGACTGGTGATGATGTCGGTGATTCTGAAAGCGGTCCATCTACCGCTGGAAGGCGTTGCCCTGATTATTGCAGTGGATCGTTTCCTGGATATGTTCCGCACGGCCACCAACGTGATGAGTGATTCAGCGGGTACATTTATCATTGATCATCGGGAGAAATTGTTGGAGGCCGGAAAAGGATAGCGGGTTCAGTCGGAATCAAAACCGATACATAACGCCGTTACATCATCCACCAGCCGCTGTCTGCCGAATCTCACAGCCGTTTCCACGGCTTTGCAGAGAATATCACCGCAACTGTCTTTGCGTTCCCGGATCAGCAGCGCATAGAGTGCTTCTTCTCCGAATTCATTCCCGTGTTCGTCTGTGATCTCGGTAACACCATCGGTGTAAAGGAACAGTCGGTGTCCGGGCTGGAACGGTACCGTTTCGGAAACAAAGTCTGCGTCTTCAAAAAGTCCCAGTACCATGCCCCCTTTTTCCAGGGTCTGGTAATCCGGTGAATCCCGATGGAACAGCACGGGATGGTTGTGACCGGCATTCAAACAGGACAAGGTACGTTCCCGGGCGTCAACAATGCCCAGAAACATGGAAACGAACTTGTTCCCTTCGGTGGTTTCGCAGAGGATACGGTTCAACGTCTCCGCCATGTGGACCAGATCGCAATCGGATGTACATGTCAATGTGCGGATGGATGATTGGACTGCAGCCATGATCAATGATGCCGGTATCCCCTTACCCGTCACATCGGCAATGAGGAAGAACAACCGGTGGTCATCCAGCCGGATCATGTCATAGTAGTCGCCTCCGACTTCGCCGTAGGTTTCCATCCGGGCGCAGGTGGACACGCCGTTCAACGCGGGGAGGTCCACTGGAAGCAGTTTCTGCTGAATTTCGCGGGCAATCCGGATTTCGCGTTCCAGTTTTTCTTTCTCCACAAGGTCTTCCACCATCCGGATATTGTCGATCGTGGTGGCCAGGAAGTTCAGCAGAATGATGGCAAATTCCCGGTCGCTGCGGTCAAAGGACTTTCCGTTGAGCTTCACACCGGCGCAGAGGAAAACTTTGTCTTCCACGCTGACCACCTGGGTCAAGCCGGAGCGTTTCAAGGCGTCATTGGGCGTTTTGCACTCGCCTACAACCGGTACGTTCCGGGTATATGTCCGGAAGTCCCCGCCCCGTTTCCGCACGCCAACGACCATCTGCCGGAGCATCAATTGACCGGAGAATTCGTTTAGGCAGAGGGAGGCGGCATTGTCCACGGATTTGAGCAGCAGCAGTTCCCGGCTCAGTTCAAACAACGAATTCAGTTCCAGCACTTTCTTGCTGAGTCGTCGGTTGGCGTCTTTCAATTCCTTTCGGCTGCTGATATTGTTCATGAACGTGGCCGTGAGGGAACACAGTCCGGTGATAAATATGTTTTCGGACTCGGAGAATTCCTGCCGGTTGAACCGTTCGCCCAGTTTCAGGGTTGCCAGCTCCGCGTCCGCATAGGTCAGGGTGAACAGGAGATGATAGCTGTCTTCGGTTTCTTTGCCTCGGGCGAACCGTTCGCCGTCCGGGAACTCAATGGCACCCCGTGTGATGCCGAAATGTCCCATTACCGTAAGCAGAAGGTGGTCGCAGATTTCAGCCAGTGTCTGAATACGGTTGGCCGTTTTCGAGAATTCCAGGAATGAAGAGCATTCGATCAGTTTCGTGTTTTTTTCGGGCATGGATTATTTCCGGTTCATGACCAGTCTGCAGAAATGAACGCCGTCTACGGAACCGTAGGAGACCTGATCCATGATGCGTGTCATCAGCACGATTCCCAATCCCCCCTGGCGGTATTGCTTCATGTACTCTTCCATGTCCGGCAGACGGATTTCACTCTGTGTAATGGGGTTCCCCCAGTGGCGAATATCAATGATGAGACGGGCCCGGGTAATGGTGAAATGGACGGACACCCGTTTTGACGCATCGTATCCGTAGGCATGCTTGATGGTATTGGTCACGGCTTCATCCACTGCAAGGGAAATGTCCTTGGATGTGGTATCGCCGAAGCCGGCCATCTTGCCCAGCGCGACCGTCACGTCGGTGACGAGTTTCAGATAACGGGTGTCTGCCGAAAAATCGGCATTGAAGAACAGTTTC